>CAYMWG010000648.1:0-1002 GCA_964393765.1 uncultured Phycisphaeraceae bacterium | reverse complement strand
GAGGTGGGATTCGAACCCACGAAGCTTGCGCAACGGATTTGCAATCCGTCCCCTTAGACCACTCGGGCACTCGGCCGGACTTTCGATCCACACCGTAAGTCCTGAACCGGTCAGCGTCAAGCCTGTCGCGGCCGCTCCGGCCAAGCAGGACGGCTTCCCGGCCCCACCCCACGGGTTTCCCGGCTTCTCGGTCCTGCCTCTGCTCGATCAATATTCGGTTACAAGCCGATTGATACCATCGGCGGCCGGGTTGCTGTCACCCCCCGGTGGACGCATGGAGGCGGAATGTACCCAGAACTTTCTCGACGAAGCCCCAACTCCGCGTCCCCCGCCCTGCTCACGCTCGCGCTGGCGACGGTGCTGGCAGGCACGGCAACGGTGGCGGGCGCTCAGCCACAGGTCATCCCCGCACCGCTCCCCGTGCGCCCGGGTGTGCCCGGCACGCCGCGAGAGGAACTGGGCGCGGAACTGGCACCCCGCACGACCACCCTGCTCCGTGAGGGCGCGTTCGTCGCCTCCGCCCGCGCCACCCTCGCCAAAGGACAGAGCGGTCGCTGGTTCGTGGTCTTCGATCGCGATGCCCGCGGCCGTCAGATGCCGCCGATGGTCGTGCTGCCCTCGCAATTTCTGGAGGGGATGGAGCGGATCGCGGCGAGAGTCGAGCGGACTGCGGAACCAAACAGCAACGCCAAAGGCCAGACACGAATGCTCGTCACCGGCCAGACGCTCGTGTACCAAGGGCACAACTACCTGTTGCCCACCGCGCCGCCGATCCTGGAGACGATGAGCGAGGCAGCGGCGAGGAGGATCGGGAGGCGCATGGGAGTAGCCTGCATGAACCCGGCGGAAATCCCGAGCTTAGCCGCCGCCACGCGCCCCGGTCGCAGGCTCGGAGCCACTCTTCAGCAAGCCCCTGCCGGCGGCGGCTCGGGGGCCAGCCTGGCGAGCAGGCCCTGCACCGCGTCCTGGGCGGTGTGGCCTCCGACGACGAGGCGCTTCAGG
>CAYMWG010000647.1:0-1004 GCA_964393765.1 uncultured Phycisphaeraceae bacterium | reverse complement strand
AACTCGAACACCGCCAGGTCCGTGATGAGCATGTGGACGCACTTCCGCCCCGTCAGCGGCAGGTTGCATTCCTTCACAAACTTGGCCGCGCCGTCCTTGGAGTTGTGCTCCATCGTGACGACCACCTTCTTCACACCCGCGACCAGGTCCATCGCCCCGCCCATCCCCTTGACCATCTTCCCCGGGATCATCCAGTTGGCGATGTCCCCCGCCTCGGACACCTGCATCGCCCCCAGGATGCACATGTCAATGTGCCCGCCGCGGATCATGGCGAAGGAGTCGGCCGATGAGAAGTAACTCGCGCCCTCGCGGGCCGTCACGGTCTGCTTGCCCGCGTTGATGAGGTCCGGGTCCACCTCCGCCTCGCTCGGGAACGGCCCGATCCCCAGAAGACCGTTCTCGGATTGCAGCCACACGTCCATCCCCTGCGGAATGTAGTTGGCCACAAGCGTGGGCATGCCGATGCCGAGGTTGACGATGTAGCCGTCGCGCAGTTCCTTCGCGGCACGGACGGTGATCTGGTCGCGTGTCAGGGGCATGGGCAGAGCATATCCAAACTCTCTCGCGTCCGTGCCCTCTCCCCCGTCGCCGACGGGTGAGGTATCGCCGCAGGCGACAGAGGGGGAATCACGACCTCTGCCGCTTGCTGCCCCGCAACTTCTGGAACAGCGAAATCTTCAGCAGCACGGAGCCGACAAGCAGGAACGGCACGCCCGCCGCGCCGATAATGGCCCAGCGCATCATGCTCGCCCCGACGGCCTTTCCCTCGGGTCCATCCGCCATCGCGTCGTTCAACGCTGACGAGTACATGCCCACGAGTTCGCTCAGCGCGCCCAGCAGCCCTGCCACGGCCACCGCGCCGCCGAGAAGTGTGAGCACAATGCCAAGGACAAGACGCATGAGGGAGGGTAGTGGCCGCCGTCTTGCTCCGGGGCCTCTTCCCTCTGCCAGCCCGCGAAGCGGGCGACCGCTGGTTGCCAGATGCGACAGCATCTGGTAGCGAT
>CAYMWG010000646.1:0-1004 GCA_964393765.1 uncultured Phycisphaeraceae bacterium | reverse complement strand
AATCGGCCCTTCGGTGGGCGGGCTGGGTGGGGGACCCGCAGCACGCGGTGCAGGACATCAAGCGTGCGAACGCGGACGTGGTGCTGGTGGACATCGACATGCCCGGGCGCGACGGATTCAGCGTGGTGCGAGAACTGGCCGAGAGCCTGCCGCATGTCCGGGCCATCATGTTCAGCGGCCACGTCTCTCCCGAGTACATCGACAAGGCCTTCGAGGCCGGGGCGTGGGGGTACGTCTCCAAGGCCGAGCCGATCGAGCAGTTGCTCGCGGCGATCTCCGGCGTAATGAACGGCGAGTTCGTGCTCTCGCCGCAGGTCAGCGCGGTTCGGCTCGCGGGGGCTTGATCCGGGGGCATCGTTGCCCATCAGACCCCGGAGTGCCCCCCCAATCCGACGGGTTCTGGTCTCTGATACGGACTCCGTGTGACTTCTGCGCGTTGAAGGCAGAAGATTGTTACCGCACGAGGCGCAGAGATCGTGAAGTGCCCTTCCTGTTCCTTGAACGGCCTGCGATGACCCCGAGCGGCGCAGATCCGTTCGGGTAGTCAAAGATCAACCGGATGAACCTTGGCCTCCAGTTCTGAATCAGCGTCTCTGCGTCCCCCGCGCCGCATGCGGTGAGCCCCCTTGCATCACCCGCGCTTCGGACTCTGCTCGAACCTCATGAAAAACGCCGCGGAGGACGGGTGTGTCCTGTCGCGGCGTCTATCGAAGAATGCGCTCGGCCTGTCCGTGGCCCGGGGGAAGAGAGAGACCCGGGCCAAGGCGGGAGAGAGAACCACCGGATCGGTCAGGCTGGTGAGCGCGGTTAGCGATCTGTGTTGGCGCGGGTCACGGCGTGCTCATCGTTGATGAGCCGCTGGAAGCGCGTAGCCTCGGCGCCCGATGCGCGGGTGTAGACAGCGCGGTAGACAACTGAGTCGTGGCTGAGCAAGGCCGTGTTGTGCGTGCCGTCCTTGTTCACGCGGTCCTTGTCCCAAGCGTCCTTGTGCGTGCCGTCGGTGT
>CAYMWG010000645.1:0-1004 GCA_964393765.1 uncultured Phycisphaeraceae bacterium | reverse complement strand
GTCACCTTCAACAACGGCCCCGACGGCGTGCTGGGCGGCACGCTCAACATCGGCAACCCGCTGCGGGGTCCCAATGACGGCGGCATCGTGTTCGGCCCCTTTGCGGGCGGGGGCATCATCAACATCCGCTCCACCGCGACGTTCAATGACGATGCGACCATCCGCGCCATCATCACCCTCTTCCCCACCGGCACGCTCACCGGCAGCGGCAACATCCTGGTCGAGGGCACGTTCAACTGGCTCGGGGGCACACAGTCGGGCACCGGCTCGACCACCGTCTCGACCAACAACACCCTCAACCTCGTCGGCCTGGACATCATGACCCTGTCGCGTCAACTCACCAACACCGTCGCCGGCACCTGGTCGGGCGGGTGCCTCCTTCTCAATGGCGGGCAGTT
Organism: uncultured Phycisphaeraceae bacterium; assembly: GCA_964393765.1. Classification (GTDB taxonomy): domain Bacteria; phylum Planctomycetota; class Phycisphaerae; order Phycisphaerales; family UBA1924; genus JAHBXL01. Next base: position 606 of record CAYMWG010000645.1, on the reverse strand, counting down.
CGCCAACGCCATGGGCGGCTCCTTTACCATCACCGGCCAGGTCGAGGTCGTCAGCGCCGGCGGCGATGGCGAATCCTTCACCAACGCGGGCGAACTGGTGCTTGCGCCGGGGTCGGACTCCTCCTTCGGCGAGAACTTCTCCTTCGTCAACACCGGCACCATCGTCATCGAATCGCTGGTCGAGTTCCTGGAAGATGAGACGCTCTTCGGCAGCATCGAACTCGCCGCGGGCGGCGAGATCACCGGCCCGGGCAACATCATCTTCGCCGACCTGTTCATCTGGTCGGGCGGCTCCATGACCGGCACCGGCTCGACCACCGTCGCCGACACCGGCCTCCTGTTCCTGGGTGATGGCAACCTGCTCCTGTCGCGCACCCTGAGCAACCTCGCCCTGGGCGGCTCGTGGTCGGGGGGGTGCCTGTTCATGTCGGGTGGCACCTTCATCAACGGCCCCGCCGCGAGCCTTGACATCTTCGCCAACCCGCAGATCGATGTGGTGAACGCCGGCGGCGTCAACCTGTTCGTCAACAACGGCCTCATCACCGTCCACACCGGCGAGTTCGTCATCGGCGTGCCGGGCGTGAACAACGGCACCATCATCGTCAT
>CAYMWG010000644.1:0-1005 GCA_964393765.1 uncultured Phycisphaeraceae bacterium | reverse complement strand
CCATCCGGCAACGCGGACGTACACAAGTTGCCCGGTGGTCAAGGTGACATCGACCTGGCTCTGCAGCGAGCCGCCGCAGGAGTCGTCGTTGCAGCCAAGGAGATTACTGAACTGGTCCGCGGGGCAGCCGCTGAAGACGGCGACATTCGAGTCGAGCGTCGAGCCGCAGGTGCTGAAGCGGTAGGCGCTGTCGGCGGGAGCGGTGAACTTCCAGAAGAGGTCATTCAGCGTGGGCGCACCGCCAAAGCTGCAGGCACCGTCCACGGTCACATCGGTGGCCGCGCCGGTGTTGTTGGCGAAATCAGGAGTGTCGAGCGTGAGAGCCGGGTTGCCCGGGTCGCAGTTCTCGTTGGTGGCGGGGGGAGAGACGGTGAAGTCGGCAGTGCCCGAGACCGGATCATCGGCGTAGCCGGTGACGCGGACCCAGTAGTCGCCGCCGGCGACGACCGGGAAGGAGATCGCGGACGGACAGACGAAGCAGCAGGCGTCATCGTCACATGCGATCTGAGCGCCGCCGCAGGCGTCGAAAGCCGAGAACACTGTGTCGGAGCCGCTTCCGGTGCACGCGGTCACCGTTGCGGTGCCGGTGGCGAGCGGGCGGAAGTGCCACCAGCCGTCGAGGTTGTTGCCGAACGCGCAGGTGTCGATGTCGACGCCCTCTGACCACGATGAGGAGTCGAAGCCGTAGGTGCCCTCGGCCACGATCGGGGCGGAGCCGCAGAGGTCACCCGCAGCGCCGGGGCCGCGAACGACCACGCCGCCGCCGGCGGCATGGGGCCGGCTGTTCGTCGGAACGAGCGGACGCTCCGTTCCGAGCGAGGGGCCGTTCGTGCCCTTGCCGGCATGCTGGTCCTGGGTCTGCTTCAGGTTGGTCTGGCCCAACAGCGCCTTCTTGAGCGCGGCAGGATTCTTCTGATTCACGGGATCGGGCTTCTGAGCCTGCTGCGCTGTCGCGAGCGAGGCCAGCAGCCCAATCGTCCCACAGGCCACAAGCGTGGCCCGCAC
>CAYMWG010000643.1:0-1005 GCA_964393765.1 uncultured Phycisphaeraceae bacterium | reverse complement strand
GAGGCACACTCTCTCACAGCGAATCGTGGCCGCGCGTCGTCCGTGCGTGCGTCCGCGATCTCGGAGGATGGTGTCGTCTCCTGAAGGATGAACATGAAGAACCGGCCTCAGTTCTACGCCCTGTTCGGGGCTGCGGTGTTGATCCTCGGCAGCACGGCTGCTTCGGCGGATGACACCGTGGTGCCCCCGTCGAAGGCCCCTTCTGCCCACGCTTCTCCTGCGGCATGGACGCTCCTGCACATTCCGACACACCTCGGGATGGAGCCGTTTTTGGTCGAGCAGCCCGACGGTGCCGCCTCGAAAGCGACGCGGGACCGCTCGGATGAGGCGATCTTCAACGGCGGCTTCGCGCCCGAGCCGGTGACCGGATACGAACTCGCGGCGAGAGTGGTCGTGCGCGCTGACGATGGCGGAGCGCTCGCGCTCGCCGCCGGCGTGCTGACCGGCAACGCCGCCAAGGTCGGACCCGCGGGCGCGCCGGGCAACCCGCTCCGCGGCTTCTGGCTTGTGGAATGCGCGAGCATCGCGCAGGCCGCTTCCGTGGCCGCAGCGCTCCGCACCCGCCCCGAAATCATCGAGGCCTATGTCGATGTGCAACAGCCGTTCGCCCTGCGCAACACCCTCCCCACCGATCCGGGCTTCGCGTCGCAGTGGTCGCTGCACAACACCACCATTGCCGCGAACGATGCGAACCTCATGCCCGCTTGGAAGGCCGGATTCACAGGCCAGAACGTGATCGTCGCGATCGTCGAGCAGGGCTGGAACATCACGCACCCTGACCTTGCGGCGAAGTTCAGCACCGATGCCAGCCAGGTGATCGCGTTCTCGCCCGACCACGGCACCAGCGTGGCGGGCATCGTCGGCATGATCGCCGACAACGGCATCGGCGGGGCGGGAGCGGCGTACGGCGCGGGCCTGTCGCGCTTGTCGATCGGGACCTCCGCCATCAACGCCGCGGCCTTCGGCTTCCGCAACGACCTGAACTTCGTCAAGAACAACTCGTGG
>CAYMWG010000642.1:0-1014 GCA_964393765.1 uncultured Phycisphaeraceae bacterium | reverse complement strand
CACAAACCCTCGGCAACCCCGCCGCGCTGGTCTTCCTGACCATGACCACCAAGCCAACCTTCCGCGTCGAGTTCAAGCCCGGCGAAGGGGGCGAAACCCCCGTCTACATGGCCCGCTGGATCAACACACGCGGCGAGAAGGGGCCGTGGACGGAGATCGCAACGTTGCGGGTGGCGGCGTAGGAGACATGCGTCCGCATCGCGTCGCTACGATCAATCACCATGCCCGTGGAAGTGCCTGCCACAGTCTTCATCACCGGCGCAACGGGCTACATTGGTGGACGCCTGGCCCCGCGTCTGCTCGAACGCGGCTATCGCGTGCGGTGCCTAGCACGCAGCGCCGCCAAGTTGCGTGCCCGCCCGTGGGCGGGGAACCAGCGCATCGAGATCGTCGAGGGTGATGCGGGCGATGAGGCCCGGCTCGAGGATGCCCTGCGCGGGTGCGCCGCGGCGTACTACCTCGTCCACTCGATGGATGCCGCGGGCCCCGAGTACCGCGCCCGCGATCTCTCGCTCGCCGAAGCGTTCGGGCGAGCCGCCGCCAAGGCGGGCGTGCCGCGGATCATCTATCTGGGTGGCCTGGGTGAGACCGGCGATGGCCTGAGCAAGCACCTCGCCTCGCGGCGCGAGGTGGAAGCCGCGCTGGGCCGCGGCGGTGTGCCCGTGACCGTGCTGCGGGCCGCGATGATCATCGGGTCGGGGTCGGCGTCGTTTGAGATCCTCCGCTACCTCGTCGAGCGGCTGCCGATCATGATCACGCCGCGCTGGGTCCACACCGAATCACAACCGATCGCCGTGCGCGACGTCATGCACTATCTGATCGCGGCCCTCGAAACCCCCGCCACCACCGGCAAGACGCTGGACATCGGCGGGCCGGATGTGGCGTCGTACGCGAACATCATGCGCGAGATGGCGTCGGCCCTGCACCTGCGGCGGAGGCTCGTGATTCCCGTGCCCGTGCTGACGCCGCGGCTGAGTTCGCTGTGGATCCACCTCGTCACGCCGCTGCACGCGA
>CAYMWG010000641.1:0-1018 GCA_964393765.1 uncultured Phycisphaeraceae bacterium | reverse complement strand
TTGGTGGCACCGCTTCCTTGGTGGCACCGCTTCCTTGGTGGCACCGCTCTCCGGAGCGGTGCTTGCCACAGTCAATCCTACGTCCCTGGCTCCTCTGGCTCAGGCGCAAACCGCGGCGTGTGTGCCGCCTCATCCATCGTGTGCTTGCTCAGCGTGCTCTTCAGGAGCCCGTCCTCCATCTCAACGATGCGGTCGGCGTAGTGAAAAATACGGGTGTCGTGCGTAACGACGATCACGCAGCGACGGTGGTCCTCATCGGTCTTGGACCGGGCCGTCTGGTGGATCAGGTCCATCACGATCTGCCCGGTGTGCCCGTCGAGGCTGGCCGTCGGCTCATCGCACACGATCAGGCGCGGCTCGCCCACCAGCGCCCGCGCGATCGCCACACGCTGCTGCTGGCCGCCGGAGAGTTGCGACGGGAGCGCCTTGGTCCGGTCTGCGAGTTTGACGCTCGCCAGCGCCGCCGCGGCCCGCTCCATCGCTTCGCGCATCCGCACGCCCCGGATGAGCAGCGGCACCGAGACGTTCTCAATGACGCTCAGCGTGGGAATGAGGTTGAACTGCTGGAAGACAAAGCTGACCAGCCCGCCGCGACGGATCGTTCGCTCGTTGACGCTCAGGTCGCTCCAATCGACACCAAAGAGTTTCGCCACGCCGCTGTCGGCATCGAGCACGCCGGAGATGATCGACACCAGCGTGGTCTTGCCGCACCCCGAAGGACCGACGAGCATGACGAGTTCGCTCTTGGCCACCGACAGGTCCACGCCGCGGAGGGCCCGGACGGCTGTTGCGCCCGCGCCGAAGGATTTGGTGACGGCGCGGAGTTCGACCGCCAGCGACTCGCCGGTGTTGCCCATCCGCACGGAAGTTTTCGTCGTGAGCGAGCTCACTTGAACACCACCGCGGGTTCGAGCGTGATGACGCGGCGCAGGCTCAGCAGGCTGCCCAGGCCGATGCAGACCATCATGCCCACGAACGTGAGCAGAAGGAGTTGCCAGGGGAAGTAGGGGGCCAGTTC
>CAYMWG010000640.1:0-1022 GCA_964393765.1 uncultured Phycisphaeraceae bacterium | reverse complement strand
ATCATCGGCGGGGTCATCACCGCCCCCATCACGGTCAAGTACCACGTCGAGATCGTGGACATCATCGCCGCGAGCATCGAGGCCCCGATCAAGGTCGGCGTGTCGTACAAAGGGGCGATTGTGGCCACCGCCTCCGACGGGCACATCGAATCCGTCGAGATCGGCTACGCCAACGAGGGCTTGACGGAGGAGGACGAAGACTACGACCCGGTTGTCGAGGTATACGACACGACTTACCCACGCGGCTTCAAGGGCACCGACTGCCGCCCGGTGGACCCGCACTTCGCCGCGCCCTTCGGCGGGTACACCCATGCGGACTGGACCGCAGAGGTGCTGCACTGCTTTGGTGACAACTACGCATACGACTACGGATCGGTCGATTGCGTGATCCGCGCTGCGACCATCGGGAGCGTGCGCCTCGCGGCCATGTCCGAACTGTGGAGGTTCAACTCCACGAAGGTGTACTTCCCCCGCGTCGAATCCCCTGTGATCGGCTCGCTTGAGATCGGCCTGCTGCGCGCGGGCGTGGTGTGGTCGGGCGTCCTCACATCCGTGGAGGGCGAGATGGTCTGGGACCCCGAAGAGGCATACTCGAACATCGGCAGCATCCATGTCGGCTGCATCGGGCAGTCGGGGGACCTTTGGGTGGACGGTACGACGCGGATTGAGATTGCCGGTGATGTGCTCGGGCAGGTTCATCTGCCGCGGTTGGAGGAAACGCTCTGGATCGGCGGGCGCGTTGGCCTGTGGAGCGCGTTTGGGGGCTCCTGCGCGGACCAGGGCGTTGGCTCAGGAGGGATCGCGACGACCTCCGAAGAAGATTCGCCGCGCGATCAAACCTGGACGGGAGAAAACACCGCGGCCCGCGGCGAGATCATCATCCGCGAAGTGGAGGGGCTGACCGCAACGGGTCAGATCATCATCAACGGCGGCAACTTGCTCGCGGAGGGCGACGGCTGGGACGGCCCGGTGATCGTCGGTGATGCACTGGGGATCGGCAACCGCATTGTGATCACGCGGAA
>CAYMWG010000639.1:0-1024 GCA_964393765.1 uncultured Phycisphaeraceae bacterium | reverse complement strand
GCCGATACATGGGGCATGAGGATCAAAGGTACTCCGGCGGAGCTGGAGGCCCGGCGGCGGCGTGCGGCCGCGTTGCTGGGCCGGGGCAAGGGCGTCAACGAGGTCGCGCGGCTGGTGGGGGCGTCGAGCTCCTCGGTCAGCCGGTGGAAAACGGCGCTGCGCCGACGCGGGCCCGACGGGCTCAAGGCCAAGCCCCACCCCGGACGCAAGCCGCGGCTGAACAAGGTCCAGAAGCGCTCGCTGGTCGCCCGGCTCAAGAAGGGCGCGCTGGCCGCGGGATACCCCAACGACCTATGGACCTGCCGACGGGTGGCCGACTTGATCGGCCGGACCTTCGGCGTCTGGTACGACCCCGACCACGTCTGGAAGATCCTGCACGCGCTGGGGTGGAGTCCGCAGAAGCCCGAGGCCCGCGCCCGCGAGCGCGACGAGAAGGCCATCGAGCGGTGGCGGAAGAAGGACTGGTCGCGCATAAAAAAAACGCGCGGCGTCTGAACGCCACCATCGTTTTCTACGACGAATCCGGCTTTATGCTCCAGCCGCTGGTCAGGCGCTCCTGGGCCCCGCGCGGGCAGACACCCATCATCCGCTGCTGGGACCGGCGTGATCGGCTGAGCGTGATCGGCGCCATCCTGGTCCCGCCCTCGCGGGAGCGCCACCGGCTCTCGGCCGTCTTCCGCATCCACACCCGCAACGTCAAGACCCCGCAGGCCACGGAGTTCCTGCGGGTCCTGGACCGCTACGTCAAGGGTCCGCTGATCGTCGTGCAGGACCGCCTCAACGTGCATAAGGCCGCGACCAAACGCTGGCTCGCCCGCCGCGCGGAGGGGGCTCCGCGGGTCATGGTGGAGTGGCTGCCGCCCTACGCGCCCGACCTCAACCCCGCCGAGCAGTTGTGGAACAACGGCAAGCGCGTGGACCTGGCGAACCTCGCCCCGATCGACCGCAACGACCTCCGCGGCCACGTCCGCCGCTCGCTGATCCGCCAGCGCCGCCGACCCAACCTGCTCGCGTCCGCCTTCGA
>CAYMWG010000638.1:0-1028 GCA_964393765.1 uncultured Phycisphaeraceae bacterium | reverse complement strand
GAAGTGGGAAGTCGGATGTGGGATGTGGGATGTGGGATGTCGAAGACTGATGCCCAGTGCCTAGTGCCTTCCCCCCCCGCCTACGCTCGGCCCGATGCCCCCCCATCGCACCAGCCACCTGCGCTTCGACCTCATCATCTCCGACAATGACGGCTGCCTTGTCGCCGAGGATACCTCGCCGATGGATCTGGGGTCGCTCGGTCGCCTCGCCGCGCACAACCGGCACGCCCAGGAACACCGGGACCGCCCGGTCCTGACGCTCTGCACCGGTCGCCCCCAACCCTTCGCCGAGGCGATGTGCCGCCTCCTTGCCAACCGCACCGCCCCGTGCATCGCCGAGAACGGCGTCTGGATGTACTCCCCCTCCGACAACCGCTACGAAATGGACCCGGCAATCACGCCGGAACACTTGGCGTCCGTCCGCGAAGCCGCGGCGTGGATTCAAGCCGAGTTCGGTCTTCAGGGCGTCTCGCAGCAGCCCGGCAAGGCGGCATCGATCTCGCTGTACCACGTGGACACGGACTATCTGAAGTCGATCGGCCCGCGGGTGCGTGAGGAGTTTGCGCATCGAAAGTGGCCGCTGCGGGTCTCGATGACGTGGTTCTACATCAACTGCGACCTCGCCCACGTCAGCAAGGGCACGGGACTGGACCGGCTCATCGCGCGAACGGGCGTTGATCGCGCGCGGCTGCTGGGCATCGGCGACACGTCCGGCGATCTGCCGATCCGCGAGCGAGTCGCGTTCTTCGCCTGCCCGGCCAACGCGCAAGACGAGATCAAGGCCGTCGCGGACTATGTCTCGCCACACGCGGAGGCGAGGGGCGTGGTGGATATCGTGGAGCGGTTTGGGAGTTGAAAGTCGAAGCGAAGGCAGGCCACGGATTCCGGGTTCTGCTCCCTGCTTTCTGCTTACTGCTCTCTGCCTACTGCTGCTGGCAGCACCACTTCTCCACCAGCGCACCCGCCGCGCCGGCGTACAGCACTTCAAGCAGCCCTCGATCAAGCGCAAGCCCCCGGATCGCCGGCGC
>CAYMWG010000637.1:0-1035 GCA_964393765.1 uncultured Phycisphaeraceae bacterium | reverse complement strand
TTGATGCGCCGCGGCCTGCGTGTGCCCCTGCCGGTTGATCACCTCGCCCACGCCCCCCGCAGGTGGACCGGGCGTCTGCTCGCGGCCGCCTCGCTCCTGCCCGCGCTGCTGCTCGCGGCGGTCGTGCTGCTCCTCGCCGGGCCGCAGCGCATGAGCCCGCCCAAGGAAGAGCGGGTGATGACCAACATCGAGATCGTGCTGGACGTTTCCGGGAGCATGTCGAGTCCCATGCAGTCCGGTCCCACGGCGGGGGGGGGCGGCACACGCTTCACGGCGGCGATGGGCGCGATCGCCGAGTTCTGCAAGTCGCGCAAAGGTGATGCCTATGGCCTCACGGCCTTTGGCGGCGAGGTGGTCCGGTGGCTCCCGCTGACCAAGGACCTGGCGGCGATCGACAACGCGCCCAGGTTCCTGGACCCCGCGCACAACCCGCCACACCTGATGTCCACGCGCGTCGGCAACGCCCTGAAGTTCACCCTGGGCACGCTCGCGGCCCAGCCCGAGGGCGACCGGCTCATCATCCTGATGACCGACGGGTTCAGTTCAGACCTTGGCGGCGGCGCGGCCGGGCAGATCGGCCAGGAACTCCGCGACAACAACATCGTCGTCCACGCTGTGCATGTGGGCGATGGCGAAGCGCCCGCGCAACTCTTTGAGGTGGTGTCGCCGACGGGGGGCCAGGTGTTCAGCGCCAGCAACCCGCGCTCGCTGCTGACGATCTTTGCGCACATCGACGGGATGCACAAGGTCCGCATCAAGCCCGGCCAACCCGAGCCGATCGATTTCTTCTTCCCGTTCGCCGCGGCGTGCGCAGCGCTGCTCGGCCTGCACATCCTCGCGCTCTTCGGATTGAGGTACACGCCGTGGTAAGCCTGCCGATCATCCTGATCGCGTTGGGCGCGGCGGCCATCGGCGGGCTGGCAGAGTATCTGCATTCGCACCGGTCGCGCCGCGTTGCGGGCCTGCTGCTCGGTCGTGCGGGGCCGACCCGCATCGCGCAGGCAGCACCGTGGGCCCGCGCGCTGGGCGTGGGCG
>CAYMWG010000636.1:0-1035 GCA_964393765.1 uncultured Phycisphaeraceae bacterium | reverse complement strand
GCCCACACCGACCCCGCCCTGCTCGACCGCGTGACGAGGGTCATCAACCTGATCCGCCCCGCTGTCCAGGCCGATGGTGGCGATGTCGAGTTCCTCGGCATCACCCCCGAGCAGATCGTCCGCATTCGTCTCCACGGGGCCTGCGTGGGCTGCCCCTCCTCGAACGTCACCCTGCAGATGGGAATCGAAAGAAACCTTAAAGAACACGTGCCGCAGATTCGCGGCGTAGAAGCCGTCGAGTAACCCACCCCACACGTCCGCAAATTAGTCCCCTGTTTCAGGCAGTACGGCGTGCCCTATCGGACGTGCAACTGCAACACCGACGACTGTCGATAAGTTCTGTGCCATCTGTGGTAAACCGGTGGATCAACAAGTCTTCGCTCGTTTTTTGCTTTGTGTCCGGCGACGGCATGGTATAGTGGTCCCGCTCGACCCGGCCGCATCGGCAGGCATCGGGGACTGGAGGTCCAAAATGCTGGTCATCACGCGGCGGGAGGGTGAAGAGGTTGTGATTGGTAATCCGAGCAGTCCCATCGGGATTGTGCGGATTGCCTCGATCAAGGGCGATCGCGTCCGGATCGCCTTCGACTTCCCGCGCCATGTGGACGTCCACCGGCGCGAAGTCGCCAACCAGATCATCGAGGACCAGCCCCAGGTGATTGGCGCCATCAAGAACGGCGTTGCCACTCCCCGCTGATCTTCGCCGGTCACCTGCACGAACTTTAGAGCGACAAAGCCCAGGGCGGCACGCCTTGGGCTTGGTTGTTTTTGGGATTTGGGCTACCCCGCCCTCCGCGCCGGAATCTGAATGTATGCGGATGTGGTGTACGTCCGGCGCATCGGCACAAAGGAATATCACCGCACGAGTTCACTCCGCCTTGCCGCCGTTCATGTCATAGATCCACCCGTCCCCATCGCGCTTCCATGCCTGAACCTCGCCGGAACTAAAGAACAGTTTCAGTTCCCGCTCCGCGGCCTCGGGGCTATCGGACCCATGAATCAGGTTGAAGCTGTTGGAGACGCCGAAGTCGCCGC
>CAYMWG010000635.1:0-1040 GCA_964393765.1 uncultured Phycisphaeraceae bacterium | reverse complement strand
GGCCTTCTCCCGGATCGCCAGCGAGCGCTTGTAGAGCGGCTCGGCCGGCGCGTACCGGCCTTGCGTGTAATACAGCGCCGCCAGGTTGTTCAGGCTCGTGGCCACATCGGGATGGTCGGGGCCGAGGGCCTTCTCCAAGATCGCCAGCGAGCGCTTGTAGAGCGGCTCGGCCTGCGCGTACTGGCCTTGCGCTTCATACAGCGCCGCCAGGTTGTTCAGGGCTGTGGCCACATCGGGATGGTCGCGGCCGGCGTTCTGCTCCGCCACCTCCAAGGCCTTCTTGGCGACCACCACCGCGCGTTCGTACTTGCCGGCGCGGTAGAGGGACTTGACCTCCTCGTTGAGAGTCTCCCACTCGATGCCTGCTTGCGCATGAACTGATGGCGCCGAAGCACACAAGAGCAGGAGGGTGAGAAGTACGGCTAACCGCGTGTTCATGGTGTTCCTTTCCGCACGCCCGAGGAATCGGGCATCCGGCCCGCCGCGTGGCATGTCCGCCCCACCCCACCCCGCTCCGAGCCGACAGTCTACGGCCGCGCCGTCACCTGCACGATGTCGCTCCAGTCGCCCACCGGCAGGTCGTTGTCGCGGTACCTGGCATTGTACTGCCTTCTCGGGCGTTCACGCCACGAACCGGCGCACCGCGATCGTGTTGTTCTGTCCGCCGAAGCCGAACGAGTTGCTCAGGCACACCTCCACCCCGCCGCGTTCCCGCAGGTCGCGCGCCGCGTTGGGCACATAGTCGAGGTCGCACACCGGGTCGGGCGTGTGCAGGTTCATCGTCGGCGGGAGCATCCCCGTGCGGATCGCCATCACGCACGTCATCAACTCCACCGCGCCCGCGGCCTGGATCAAGTGCCCGAGCATCGACTTCACGCTCGAGAACGGCACCTGACCAGCCATCGTCCCGAAAAGCCCCTTCACCGCCGCGGTTTCGACCTTGTCGTTCTCCTGCGTGCCCGTGCCGTGCGCGGAGATGTAGTGAACCTGCGGCCTGCCGTCCGCCCCCGGCTCGCGTGGGTTCACACCCGCCTGGCGGC
>CAYMWG010000634.1:0-1042 GCA_964393765.1 uncultured Phycisphaeraceae bacterium | reverse complement strand
CCCCCCCACCACCCTCACCGCCCGAAGCGCCCGTCCGTCCGAGTTCCATGCACGCCTGATGTGTCAACTCGATGGTGTCGAACACGCGCCCGATGCTCAGCAACTCCGGCACAGCCGCGAGCGGGACATGCACCGTGGCAAGCGACACCACCAGCATCGGCCCCACGAAGAGCATCGCCACGCGCTTGGCCCCGCACCGCTCCGCGAGCAACTCCGTGTGCCCCTGGAACCGGCGCGCCGGCGGGCCGGCAAGGTCCCACGCTCCCTTGCTGATCGGCGCGGTCACCACCGCCGCCGCCGCGCGCAGGTCATCGGGCCGCAAGAGCGCGCACGCCAGCGCATCGTTCACCCAGCGGAAACTCGCCGCGCCCCCCGCCTTCGTCGCGCCGGGCGCGTGGTCGAGGGCCTTCTCCTCGATCATCGCCCTGGGCTCTTCCAGCACCACAACATCGTGGTGCAGGCACGCCCCGGGTATCTCCGGTCCCCCCGCGTCGCCCCGCCGGACGCCGGAGGTGTACGAAGCCCGCCACCAGTACGGCTCGATGCCCGCTTGCTCCGCCGCGCGGTGCATCGCGTACGCCCAGCCAAAGACGCGGAACCGCACGCGGGCGCGCAGTACACGATCCGCCAGAGCCTTGACCACGATCTCCGGGCCGATCCCCAGCGGATCGCCCATCGACACCGCCACCACCGGGCGTGAATCAAGCGTGAAACTCTGCTCGGACGATGCCATGGCCAAAGCGTAGAGGGACGCGGGCGAGCGCCGCACACAGGACCCGTTCGTCCGAACTTCCCGTTTTCGGCTTCACACTCTGCTCTTTGGTCGCTGGTCCCTGCTGTCTGAGCCAAGGTCCGAGAACGCGCGAAGATGTGCGGTCTATACAACCGCTCCCCCCACCTGCCGATACCAATGGGCCGCGGCGGCACTTACCGCCCCCCAGCCTCACCCCGCAGCAGTTCGTCGCCACCTGGAACCAGGCCGCGCTCGAGGAGCGCAGCGCCGCCCAGCCCCACTTCATCGGCCTCTGTCGCCTGATCGGCC
>CAYMWG010000633.1:0-1043 GCA_964393765.1 uncultured Phycisphaeraceae bacterium | reverse complement strand
ACCCCACCCCCGCCGCCGCTGCCGTTTCGCCGTCGCTGCTGCCGGGTGGCCTGGTCGATCAGCGATTGCACACGCGTCTGCAGGCGCGACATGGCCTCGGCTGGATCGACCTCCAGCCGCCACATCCGCTGCACCACGGTATCGAACTCGTCCTTGAACTGCTGCCAGACGCGGGTCCGCGGCGGGACAAAGGCCCGGTCGCTCCGGAAGATGTCGTAGTGAACGTTGATTCCGCGATTGGGATGGTCGGCCATGAACCGCTCGCTCACCTTGGCGAGCGGCGAGGGCTTGCAGTGCGCGGTGGCGAGGCGCTCGGTCATGTCCTGGCGCTGGGTGAAGGCGATGAAATCCATCGCGGCCTCTGGGTGTCTGGCACCGCGCGGGATGACCAGGACGTCGGTGTCGATCAGGCCGACGGGCGAAGAGGGTGAGTACCCCTGCTCGGTCGGAAACGGCGCGACGCCGTAGTCGAAGTCGGGCTTGAAGGCGTTGATCAGGTTGGCGATCCACGGCCCCTGGACGATCATGGCGACCTTGCCCGTCAGGAAAGGATTCTCCGGCGTGAAGTAGTTGCCGAAACTCTCCGAGAAAATCTTGATCCGTTCAAGTCCCAGGTCTCGGACATAGCCCTGCATCCATTGCATGGCCCGGATGTTCTCGGGCGAATCAAGCAGCGCGAGCCCGGAGCCCTCGTCGTAGATGCGCCCGCCGAAGTGGTTGGCCCACAACCACGACCACCACCCCGGCTCGCGGTGCAGAAAGCCGACCCGCTGGAGCGATCCGCGCTCGTCGGTGCGCAGGAGCGCCGCGTGGAACTCGTCGAGTTCCGCGATGGTGCGGGGCGGCTGATCGGGGTCGAGCCCCGCATCGCGGAACGCGGCGCGGTTGTAGTAGAGCGCGACCGACCCGGCCGTGTTCACCGCCGCCCACCAGCGGCCGCCGAAGCGCATCACCTCGCGCACACCGGGTGCATAGTCGGCCAGGCTCAGCCCCGCGCGCGGGGCAAGGCCGTCCATCGCGAGGATCGCACCCATCTCGGCGTA
>CAYMWG010000632.1:0-1044 GCA_964393765.1 uncultured Phycisphaeraceae bacterium | reverse complement strand
GCCGCGCCCACAGTTCGTGGATAGCAGAGTGAAGGACACCGAAGAAGTAGTCGTCCGATCGAGGAAACGCGAACCCGGTGTGGTCTGGAAGTGCCGGCCGTGACATCCAGACGAAGATGCGGTGCTTGGAAACTTCGGCAGTAAACACAAACCGGTCGAACGATCCCAGCCATCGCCGCAAGGCTGGTCGCGGTCGCTCGTGGAGCCACCATCGAGTGCGATTGGCAGCGTAACGCGGAGCAACCGTCTGCCGAATGTACTCGAATGGTCCCTCAAACTGAGCAGCCTCCGCGAGAGTCATCGTCGCGCCAAAGTCGACGATCCAGTTGCCACGTACTCGACCATTGACCTCTTTGCCGTTAGCCCACGGTCGAATTACATCGACGTTCGCGACTCCTGCGGAGTTTGGCTGCGCCAACAATCTTCTTGCGCCGTCAAGTGTCACTTCAAATGATGCACCCTTTTTGTCGCCCATGCACTGGAGGTTTGTGTTCTCCGGGAGCGGGGCCGCTTGGTGAAAATCGGCGGCCTCGTCGAGTCGTTCACTGATGCGGTCAACTTCACTTCCATCAAGTACTGGTGCGCCCACGGGAGCGGTTCCGGTAAAGGCGACGATCGCGACATGCACAGTGGCACCATCCAACACCCACGCGCGGTCGGACCATGCGCTGAAAACGTGACCGCTTTCCACAATCTTTCGCAGCACTGCACGATTCGCGTGACCGCGAATTCCTTGAGTTGCGAGCAATCCTGTACGAACTTCCGGCTGTGCGGCGATGGCCTGATGCGCCAAATCGAACCAGTAGCAGCATAAGTCGCTGAAGTTCGGGATCTCGAAAGCGTTGAACAGTGCTTCAACATATGTGTCGCCCAAGCCTCGCCGTATGTAGTTGCCGCCAAGAAACGGCGGGTTCCCGATGATGAAGTCGGCCTCGGGCCACTCGGCGGGGTGAGGCAGTGGCTCGCCATCTTTGCCAGTCTTCAGGATCGCATCGCGGTTCTCGATGGTGTTGAGTGGCGCGAGGATGGGGTTGCGCGGGACCT
>CAYMWG010000631.1:0-1055 GCA_964393765.1 uncultured Phycisphaeraceae bacterium | reverse complement strand
TGGGGTCCCGTCGGCCATGGTTCATCCTTGCGAACGAGCGTCCGCCTCCGGTCGGGCCACACTGGGCCACTGCGTCTTTCGACACCCCGAAGAGGCTACTTGACGATCGCCGACATCTTGAAGATGGGCAGGATGATGGCCATCGCGATAAACCCGACAACCGAACCCATAAGAATGATCATCACGGGCTCGATCATCGAGGTCACCGCCTTGATCCGTTCTTTGAGCAGTTTGGCGTAGTACGCCGATATCTCGTCGAGCACCTCGCCCAACTTACCGGACTCCTCGCCCGCAGAGATCATCTGCACGACTGCCTTGGGCAGGAGCGAGGTCTTCGAGAGCGGCGCGGCGATCTTGCGACCCTGCTTCACACTGGTGTACACCGACCGCCACATGCTCTTGTAGAGCCGGTTGCCCGAGATGTCCCCGGTGATCGCCAGTGTGTCGAGCATCGGAACGCCCGCGTTGATCAGTTGGCCCATCGTCTGCAGCGAGCGGCTGATGTACAGCGCTCGAAACATCGACTTCACGACGGGGACCGCAAGGCGGAAGCGATCAAAGAAGAACGCACCGACCTCGGTCTTGTTGAGCGCGAGCAGCCCGCCGACGGCCGCGATCAGACCACCGACCACGAAATACCAGTTGTTCACCATGAAGTCCGAGAGCGACATCAGGAACTTCGTCGCCCAGGGCAGCACGTCCTCCTTGCCCTTGAACACCTGCGCGAACTTCGGCAGGACGAACGTCAGCAGGAAGATCGTCACCGCCACGGCCATCGTGCCGATCACGCCGGGGTAGATGGATGCGCCGATCACCATCTTCCGCGTCTCGATCTCCTGTCCGATGTACCCCGCGATGCGGTCAAGCATCTTGGAGAACGAGCCGGACATCTCCGATGCCCGCACCATGTTGATGTACAGCGGGCCGAAAAGTTTGGGGTGCCGGGCCAACGCCTCGGAAAACTGCTTGCCCGCCTCGACGTCCGTTTTCACGCCCAAAATGACCTTCTTGAAGCGGGGGTGATCTGTCTGATCGGCAATGCCATCGAGCGCGGC
>CAYMWG010000630.1:0-1061 GCA_964393765.1 uncultured Phycisphaeraceae bacterium | reverse complement strand
CATCTATGCTTTTGGCCCTGTTTCGCCCCGGACGGCGGCACGCCGCTCGGTCGCGAAGCAACCACACGATCCACATCATGGCCCGGGCCGCGGCACCCTTGGGAAGGGCGAGCGGCATCCGGCCGGAGAGGCCCCCGACATGCCCGCACGATCCAGCAAACCTGCCCGAACCCACGCCGCGGGCGCGGTAACCAAGAAGGCCGTTCGTCGGCTCGCCCCCGCCAAGCCCGCCAAGGGAACGGCACCCGCGTCGCTCAACGGAACCTCGCACGCTGGCAAGCCCGGCAAGCACGTCTACTTCTTCGGCAAGGGCAAGGCCGAGGGCAACGCGAAGATGAAGGCGCTGCTGGGGGGCAAGGGCGCGAACCTCGCGGACATGATCAGCATCGGCCTGCCGGTGCCCGCGGGCTTCACCATTACCACCGACACCTGCGCGCTGTACTACAAGAACGGCAAGCGCATCCCCCACGGCCTGATGAACGAGGTGCAGGCCAACGTCGCCAAACTCGAGAAGGACACGGGCAAGCGGTTCGGCGACCCCGCGAATCCGCTGCTCGTCTCTGTCCGTTCCGGCGCTGCCGCGTCCATGCCCGGGATGATGGACACGATCCTGAACCTCGGCCTGACCGACGCCGCGGCGGAGGGGCTCGCCAAGGCCACCGGCAACAAGCGCTTCGCCTACGACGCCTATCGCCGCCTGATCAACATGTTCGGTGATGTGGTGATGGGCGTTGACCATCACCACTTCGAGGAAGCCTTCGACCGGATCAAGGCCAAGTACAAGGTCGATCTCGACACCGATGTCCCCGCCGACGGCATCGTCGAGTTGTGCGACCTGTACAAGGCCGTCTACCGCAAGTGGGTCGGCGAGGACTTCCCGCAGAACCCGTTCAAGCAACTCGAACTCGCCATCGAGGCGGTGTTCAAGAGTTGGAACGCGGATCGCGCGATCTCGTACCGGCGCCTCGCCAACATCCAGGGCCTCAACGGCACCGCCGTCAACGTGCAGTCCATGGTCTTTGGCAACATGGGCGACGACTCGGGCACGGGCGTGGCCTTCA
>CAYMWG010000629.1:0-1066 GCA_964393765.1 uncultured Phycisphaeraceae bacterium | reverse complement strand
CGATGGCGATGCGGCAGCGACGACCTACCCCGGCTCGCGCCTGGGTTGCCAGATCGGCGCGGGCCTCATCGCCGCCGACACCGACGAGATGGCCCAGGCGATGGCCACGGCGGTGGGCGAGGACGGGAAGTTCTCGCTGCGGCGATGGGGCGGGGAAGGCGGACAGGGGATGGAGGCGCTCACGCCGCTGTGGCTGCTGAAGTACCTGCCGAACATGCTCGCTTGCCATGTGACGATCATCCACGGGGCGGAGGGTCCGAGCAACACCATCACATGCGCCGAGTCGAGCGCGATCCTGTCGATCGGCGAGAGCACGCGGGTGATCGAGCGGGGCGCGGCGGACGCGTGCTTCTCGGGCGGGGCGGAGTGCAAACTCAATGTGATGGGTCTGCTGCGCTGGACGTTCGCCGGCATGCTCGCGGACACCGGGGATGAGAGCGAGGGGTGCAGGGTGGTGCGCCCCTATGACCCGCAGGCAACAGGCGGGGTGATCGGCGAGGGCGGTGGGATCCTGATTCTGGAAGAGCAGGCGGCGGCGGGAGCGAGGAACGTGCGGGCGTATGCGCGTGTTGCGGGGTTTGGCTCCAGCCAGTCCGATCCGGATTACGCCGACAGCGCGGCGGATGAAGGGATGCGGTTTGCCATCGAGAACGCGCTCGACGATGCGGGCATCCGGCCCGATGCGATCGACGCGATCGTGCCGATGGGCGCGGGCGTGAAACGATTCGACGATGCCGAGGCGGGTGCGTTGCGGACCGTATTCGGCGGACGGCTCGCGGGAATCCCGCTGGTGACGATCACGCCCAACATCGGCAACTGCGCCGCCGGCCAAGGGGGCCTCCAGGCGGCGGTCGCGGCCAAGTGCGTGGCCGAGCAGCGCCTGCCCGCTCGCATCCACGCGGGCAGACCCGGCGAGGGCCTCGACGCCGGGGCGGCCCAGCAGCGGGCGGCGAACCTACGGTATGTGCTGAGTTGCACGGGCTCGCTCGGCGGTCAGAACGCGGCGGTCGTGCTCGAACGAGTGTGATGACGTCTTGTGAGGGGCGGAGGGAAATCGAGTCTGGGT
>CAYMWG010000628.1:0-1067 GCA_964393765.1 uncultured Phycisphaeraceae bacterium | reverse complement strand
GGTCGGGGCTGGCGGCGACGGAGTTGATGCGCGGTTCCTGCCGCGCGGCGGGGCGGAAGAGGTCATGCTGCGCGTGGCGAGGGTCATCAACTGCACGGGGCCGGAGACGGATGTGCGGAAAGTTGAAGATGCGTTTGTGCAGCGGCTTGTGCGCGACGGGCTGGTGCGGCCCGATGCGCTGGGCCTGGGGCTTGATACGGATGCGCACGGCTCGCTGGTCGACCGGGCCGGAATGGTGCAGGACCGGCTGATGCTGGTCGGGCCGCTGCGCAAGGGCCAGTTGTGGGAGAACACGGCGGTGCCGGAACTTCGGGGCGAGGCGCTGGCGATGGCCAGGCGGCTTTCGCAACAGGTGACGGTTCGGCGGGGTGCGGGCGAGCGGGTGATGGCGGCGGGGTAGGATGGCTCCGGGAATTCATGCGTCAGCCGCTCCCGAGAGTATGAACTTGATGATGAACGGGCCGCTTCCCATTCCGCTTCCGATGACCAGGATCACCGAGTTCTGCCGTCGGTACGGCGCGGCGAGGCTATCGCTCTTCGGCAGCGTGATCCGCGACGACTTCACGTCCGAGAGCGATGTGGATGTGTTCGTGGAGTTCCGGCCAGGAACCCGTATCGGGCTGATCGGCATGGCCAACATGCAGGCGGAGTTGAGGGAGGCCGTGGGTCGCCGCGTCGATCTTCGCACGCCCGCGGACCTGTCCCGCTACTTCCGCGACGAGGCCGTTGCGAGGGCGAGGCTGCTCCATGCCGCGTGACCCGGCGGAAGTGCGGCGCGGGTGTGGGACGCGGTAGAACTTGACGTGCCCGGGATGGTCGCGGCGCTGGAAGCGGCGCTCGCGGCATGGCCGACGGACTGATATGGGGCGGTCGTGATGTTGGCGACCCCGATCCCCAATGATGTCTGTGTGCCGCCCGCGTGACCGCGGGGGCTCCGTGAAGGCAGGGAAGCCGGGCACGGAGTGGGGGACACCGGATACACGCGCCACGGAGTGTCGCGGTACCAGAGCATAAACGGCCGCGGGCCCCCGGTTTCCCGGAGGCCCGCATCTGGAATCGGCGCGGAC
>CAYMWG010000627.1:0-1070 GCA_964393765.1 uncultured Phycisphaeraceae bacterium | reverse complement strand
TCGCGGGACGCGATGGCGAGGCCATGAGCCCCAAGGTGCCATTCATCACCCGCTATGCCGGTGACTGGGGTCCGTGATTTCGACGTACCACGAGCATCCTGCCCGTGACTGAGTCGCCGATCAGGGTGCAATGCGGATTGTCGGCGGCGTCGCTCCGGCGGTCAGCGCTTCCGCCGGTATACGCCGGATCACCTGCACGCGCCCCACGTGCTCGGGCTGGCCGGACTCAAACTCCGTCGTGCCCAGGTAGATCCCCACAACCACCAGACGCTGCTTCGCACTGTCCCACACCGCTGCCGGTCCGCCGGACATGCCGCGGAAAATGTCGGCCGGGCCGACCTGCGCGAAGATCGTGATGTCCGAGGGCAGTTTGCCCGTGCCCTGCACCGTGACGGATGTCGCGCGGATCACCCGCGGCTCCAGACTCCGGAGTTCGTCCCGGTCCGGGCGCCGCCCCTCGCCGGGCCAGTAGCCGCATAGGTACACCGGCTCGCCGTCCCGCAGCCGTCGCGAAGGATCGATCGCCGCGGCGGGCGGGAGGCCGGGCGGACTCACGCGGATCACCGCCCAGTCGTCCTTGCCATCGCGGGACTGACCGGCGGCCAGCAACTCGAACGTCCGTCGCGTGCCGTCGATGTCGATCCGCAGCGGAGTCCGGCCCCCGTCATCGGAACCGCCGCGCGCTCGAGGAAGGCAGTGGCGGCAGGTGATGAGCGTGTCATCCGAGAGCGGAACGCCGGAGCCGAGACCGCCCCATGGCGTGAGGATGCGGCAGACCGGAAGGCCTTCGAGTTGTGCGGGCGTCGGGGCGCTGGGCGTGACGCGGGGCGATGCCGCCTGCCGGCCGGAGGAGGTGCAGCCGGGGGCCGACACCATTGTCGCCGCCGCGAAGCCGAGAGCAAGTGCGAGCAAAACGCGAGCGATGGGCGATGAACGGGTCATGCAGCAAATGCTAACGGCGGGGCGCATTCCAAGTTGCGAATTCTCTGGGTAGCGCGTTGCTCCGCGACGCGACTAGCCGCCGCGGAGCAGTGGGGTACCCAATGCGAGTAGCAAGAAAGCGACAGGCA
>CAYMWG010000626.1:0-1085 GCA_964393765.1 uncultured Phycisphaeraceae bacterium | reverse complement strand
CCGCGCCGGCGCGGCAGCCAGGACATCCCCGGCGTCACGCTCGACAGCGCGGGCAAGGTCAGCGGCTACGACATCGAGGCGCAGGTCCGCGCGTGCTTTGCGAACGTCCGCATCGTGCTGGAGGAGGCCGGATCGAAGTGGGAGAGCATCGTCGATGTGCAGGTCTTCCTGACGGACATGCAGCGAGACTTCCCCATTTACAACCGCGTCTGGGCGGAGTTCTTCCCGCCCGGGCCGAACCAGCCGACGCGCACCACGATCGCTGTGTCAGCGCTGCCGCAGGCGGGGAGCGCGCCGATCAACTTCGAGGTCAAGGTCATCGCGACGGTCTGAGCGAATCACTCACCCTCCGCGTCTTCGCGCCACTGCGCGACTGCCTCCGACACCTCTCCTCTGCTCTCCTCCGCTCGCTCTGCTACCTCCGTGTTCCTTCCGGGTTCGGTAGCGGCCTGAGTACCGCCCGCACCGGGCTGGCATCAAACCCCACCAGCCGCAGCGGCAGCGCGATCAACTCATATTCGCCCGGTGGCACATCGCCAAGCACAAGGCCTTCGAGGATCGCGACATCGCCCCGTAGACACGCGGCGTGCGCCGGCAAATCCTTGGAAGAAAACAGGTCCACGCTCGGCGTGTCGATGCCGATGGTTCGCACCCCCCGCGCTGCCAGCGCATCGACGAGCGACGGCTCCAGCGCGGCGAAGTCCTCATTGAACACACGCGGGTCCGGGTACGTCCCGGTGCGGAGCAGCACGCGCGAGTGCCTCACCAAACTCAGCGGAGTCTTCAAGTCCTCGGCCCGCACACGCGTCCCCGTCCCGCCCCGCAAGACCTGCGCATCGATCACATGGCACGGCCCCACGAACCGCTCCAGTGGCCACGCCTCCACGCCCGGCGCGCCCTTGCCGTAGTGGTTCGCCCCGTCAACGTGCGTGCCCAGATGCACCGTCGCGCGCAGCGTGCTGAGCGTGATGTTCGCGCCCTTCTCAAGGTCGCACAGCACCTCGCGCATCGGTGGCGTGTCCCCCGGCCACACTTTCAACTCCCCGTCGATCCGCGCGGAGATATCGATAATCATCGGCCCGCCC
>CAYMWG010000625.1:0-1088 GCA_964393765.1 uncultured Phycisphaeraceae bacterium | reverse complement strand
ACCGTCATCTGCGCCAAGTGCAGGTAGGCCGCCTCGATATAGCCCGGAAGATATGAGTAGACGTTGTGGTCGACCGGCGCGAGCCTGCCGCCCGCCGCCCACTCCTTGGGGAGTTGCAGGTGGTAACTGAGAGCGTCATACGCGCCGAACTCGGACTGCCACAGCCAGCCGGGCGCGTTCGCCGCGGCGACGAACAGCACGGCCAATGCCGGCGCTCCGAGGAGGGCGAGCCAGGGAAGGGTGGGCCATCGATCCCGCGCGAAGTCGCCGCCCGGGAGTTGATGGGTGAGCAAGCCAATGCCGATGGCCACCACGCCCCACGCGACCACTCGCGGGAACAGGCTCTCGCCGCTGAGCAACCCGAAGCAGCCGAGCAGGTGAGAGAGGTAGAGCATGAGGGCGATGCCCAGCGCGGCCTGGACCCACAAGCGAGATGGGAGTTCACGGGCGAGGAACGCCGCGGGCAGTCGGCCCAGGCCGATTGCGCCCAGCACATACGCGAGCGCGAACAGGCCCGCCTGAAGGCCGGTCGCGATGGCCGCGATGATGCCGGAGATGGGGGCCAAGACCGGCCCCTGCCCGGTGGCGCTGAGCAGGCAGACGAGCGCGAGGGTGATGATGCACAGCGCTGCGGTGGGACCAAGGCCCCTGCCGCGCTGGGTGGACGTTGGGCCCGAACCTGCTTGTCGACCGCTCGCCGCCATGTGGGGGAAGTGTAGTTGAAACGCCCTCTGAATCTGGGAGAGCCCGGCGCGGGCGCTGATTGGCGCCGGGGCTGCGCCGGATCATCCCTACCCTTCCGCGATGAACCTCCAGCCGCTTGAGCCGGTCGCGGCGGGCACCGACGACGACATCCGCATCATCGAGCCGCTGTGCGCGGTCTTTCGGCGGAAACTCAAGGCCGAGGGTCTGAAGTACACGCCCGAGCGGGCGTACATCCTCGACGCGGTGATCCGGCGCGCGATGGACGCGGATCGGGACGCCGCGGCGGCAAGCGATGGGCGCAAGAGCGGACCATCGGGCGCGAAGGCCAGCGGACGGGAGGTTGCGACCGCGACTCAGGGCACCGGCCCGGGCGGCGTGAAGGG
>CAYMWG010000624.1:0-1089 GCA_964393765.1 uncultured Phycisphaeraceae bacterium | reverse complement strand
TGCGCGGCCTACTACGTCAATCTGCGCGTCAACCTGAAGATGGACCTGCCAACCAGGCGTGAAACCGTCCTCGGTCTCTTTGACCGCCTCCGCCGGCAACGCGCCGGTCTCTCCCAGTTCAAGCGCTACCAGAACGAGTTCGCTCTCGAGACTGACCCCTCCGCCGATCCCGTCTCGGCAGCCGCCAAGCAGGAGTGGGTCGCGGTGCGCCGCACCAGCGTGCGCGCCGGAAGCATCTGCCCGCCCGAGTGGGACGAGGCCTACGCCCTCCACTCCTCCGTGATCGAATGCGCCCCCTACTTCCTCGACATCAGCCCACTCGATATCGAGTCCGTCGAGGTCCTGCTGGGCTTCGACCTCCCCGCCCGCGGCAACCACGACGCCATCATCTGCAACGCTCTCATGGCCGGAACGCCAATGGCCCAACTCGCCGCCGCCAGCGGCCGCAACGCACCCCCGAACAGCCGCGTCTTCACACCCGTGGACTGCCAGCCGATCTTCGGCTTCGCGCTCAACGATGCCAGCGATCTTCAAGCCCACATCGAGGTGAAGACTCGCTCCTCGCGCAGGTCCCAGACGAACAACTCCGGTGATGGAGGTGGCGGGAACGGGGGCGGGGGGTTCGGCAACGGCGATGACGACTCTTCGCGCGGGCCCGAGAGCCACATCAGCCTCTACCTCATCGTGCGCCGCTTCGGCCCTTTCGCCGATGTCGCCACCCTCCCGGCGATGCTCGGCGAGATTCGCACCGCCGCCCACGACCTCCTCGACACCTACGTCGAGCCCAATATCCTCACGCCGATCCGCGAGGAGATCGCCGCCGCGGGCTGGCGACCATGATCCCGCAGCAGCCCCTGCCCCCACCGCCCCCGGGCGCGGCGACATCCGTTGACGTCCTCCTCCTTGTGGGCGCAATGATCGTCGCGGTCATGGTGCTCGGCATCGTCATCCTCCTCATCCGGCGAAAACTTCTCACGCGCGAGACCGATGCCGCCGCCGACTGGCTCGCCGAGTTGCGCCGCCTCCACAAGTCCGGCGAGATGTCCACGCAGGAATACGATGCCGCGCGCAAGGCGCTCACAACCCAGA
>CAYMWG010000623.1:0-1091 GCA_964393765.1 uncultured Phycisphaeraceae bacterium | reverse complement strand
GAGGCCCACGCGGGCCGGCGCGATCTTGTGGTCCGCCACGGAACTCGCCGCCTTGTGGGCCCTGTTGACCGTCGCGCGGCCCATCACCACGGGGGCCGCGATCGCCGCCCCCCCCGCCGCGCTGCTCGTGCATGCGCTCCCGCACATGCTCGCGGATGCGCTGCCGGGCGAACTCGCGCCGCTCCGGCGGCATGTCGCGCAGCCGCTCGCGGATGCGTTCGCGGACTTCGGGCGGGAGTGGCGGGTGGGGGCGACGGCCCTCAGCGCGCCCTTCGCCGCCGCGATCATCGCCGCCACGGTCATCGCCCCCGCGGCCATCGCCGCCACGCGGGCCGGGGCCGCGATCATCAAACTGTCCCGCGCGGTCGCCCCCCCCGCGCGGCATCGGTCGCCGCTCACCGCGCTCGTCGCCACTGCCGCCACCGCGATCTTCGCGCCCCGCCTCATCGCGAGGTCGTGATCGGGCGTTGTCGCGCTGGCCACGCTCATCCATGTGTGGGCGCTGGGGGCGGGCCTCGCGCTGCCGCTCGCGCGGCCGGTCGTTCTGCTCATCGGGACGGGGGCCCGGCCCGCGCCCGGCCTCCGGCTGGGCAAGCGAGGTGGCGCTGGTAATCCCGATCGCGGCCGACGCCGCCATCAAAAGGCAAAGAATACGGGTCATCTGGTTGCTCCTGGAAGTTTGT
Source organism: uncultured Phycisphaeraceae bacterium (assembly GCA_964393765.1). Classification (GTDB taxonomy): domain Bacteria; phylum Planctomycetota; class Phycisphaerae; order Phycisphaerales; family UBA1924; genus JAHBXL01. The sequence goes on along the minus strand of CAYMWG010000623.1, from coordinate 408 downwards.
ACGCAGGCTGAACGCGGGGGCCTGGCTCGCATTGCACGGTGTCCGGGAGCGCCACGATTCGCGGAGCCGCATCGTGGGCGTGGGTGTGCGTATCAGGCTGCGCGATCCGGGGCGTACCGAACAACGTATAACCTTTCGTGCCGTGCGAAACTCTCTTCGGGACACGCCGGATAACGCCGATATTGTCGCGTTGATGGTGGGCGTTGGGGGAGGGGCGCGCCGGCCTGGGCAGGGGAACCTGCGCAGCGACCCCGGCCAACCGCGGCCGCGCTTCATTACCGGAGCGCGGGACGCTTGGAACCGAGTGATTCGTGCCGCGACGACGCGGCGTAAGGAGGCCGCGCATGCACCAGAGCCGCAGCAACCTTGGCCGCGACAGTCGCGAGAGCCGCTGGCTCCAGCCCAATC
>CAYMWG010000622.1:0-1091 GCA_964393765.1 uncultured Phycisphaeraceae bacterium | reverse complement strand
CTGGCGATCTTCTGGGCGATGGTGAGCGAGAAGACCAAGGACATCGGCGTGCTCCGGTCGATCGGCGCGAGCCGGATGGGTGTGGCGTGGCTGTGGCTGCGGTACGGCATGTCGATCGGGGTAGTGGGGGCGATCCTTGGCGGGATACTCGCGTACACGGTGGTGCTGAACATCAACCCGATCCACGAGTGGATGGGGCGCGCGCTGGACATCCAACTGTGGGACCCGAGCGTGTACTACTTCCCGGAGATCCCCAGCGAGGTGGTGCCGTGGAAGGCGGCGCTGGTGCTGTGCGGGGCGGTGGTGTTCAGCGTGCTGGGCGCGCTGCTCCCGGCGGTGAAGGCGGCGAGGATGGACCCGGTTCGCGCGTTGAGGTTTGAATGAGCGAGCAGGGCACAAAGAGCAGGGCGGGCGCAACGGCGGCAACCGCCAATGGCGCGAGCGCGTCCGATGCGCCGGGCGCGGGTGGCGCCATCCTGCGCGCCACGAACCTCCACAAAACCTATCGCATGGGGCGCGTGAAGGTGCCGGTGCTCCGCGGCGTCGATCTGACCGTCAAGCGCGGCGAGTGGGTGGCGATCCTCGGGGCATCCGGCTCGGGCAAATCCACGCTGCTGCACCTGCTGGGCGGACTCGATCGGCCCGACGGTGCCGACGCGGGAAGTGCGGAAGCGGGGGGGCAACGCAAGGGCAGCATTGAGTTTGAGTCGCGCGACCTTGCGGCGATGTCCGCACGCGATCTGGACCGCTACCGCTGTTCGAGCGTGGGGTTTGTGTTCCAGTTCTATCACCTGCTGCCGGAGTTGACGGTGCTGCAGAACGTCACAGTGGCCTCGATGGTGCGGCTGGGGCGGTTTGGTTATATGGCCAAGCGGCGCGAGGTCGAGGACCGGGCCAAGGGGCTGCTTGAGTCGTTTGGTCTGGGTCATCGGCTCAGGCACCGCTCGGCGGAACTTTCGGGCGGGGAGCGCCAGCGGGTCGCCATCGCCCGCGCGCTGGCCAACGACCCGCCGGTGCTGCTGGCCGATGAGCCGACGGGCAACCTCGACCATGTCACCGGCGCGGCGATCCTGGATCAGATTGCCATGCAG
>CAYMWG010000621.1:0-1093 GCA_964393765.1 uncultured Phycisphaeraceae bacterium | reverse complement strand
CGCAGCGGGCCTTACGGCTACGCAGGTGGTAGGGAATGCCACCGGCGGGCCGGGGGGCGTGGCGATCCGGGAGGGGCGGGTGTTCACGGGCGACGGCTTCAACACCGGCGATGGCGGCGCGCCGACTGGCAACGTGCGGGCGTTTGATCTGGCTGCACTAACGGGCGCGGCGTCGAGCGTGGGGTTTGGCACCGGCACGCTGGTGGCCGATGCGCTGAGCGCCTCGCCGGTGCGATTTGATTCGCTGGGCAACCTACTTGTCGGAGGGGGGGATTTTTTCGCTGGCTCCAACGACTTCGGGTATGGCGCGGTGATCGACGCCGATGCCATTGCGGCAGCGCTCCTGGGCGGGCCGCTTGCGCCCGATGCCGCGGAACTGCGGCTTTCGCCCGCGGGGGGTTCCGCTTTCTACGGCATGGAGTTCAACGAGTTCACTGGCGAGGTGCTGGTGTTCGCGGATGGGGTTGCGTACAGGTATGCGGTGCCGGCACCCGCGAGCGCGGCGGTGATGGTCTGCGGCCTCTTCGTCGCGCAACGGAGGAGGCGATGACGTTGCGCCCACGACAAATGATCAGCCCCTGCGCGGCCGCATCGGGCTTCGCGTGCGTGCTTCTCGCCCCTGCTTCCGCCGGCGACTCTTGGTTCGCCACGCGGGTGACCGAGTATGCCCCTTCGCCCGGACAGTTTGTGAACAATCCGCAGTACAACGACCCGGCACGGGCGCTGGGCGCACCCACCGGCGGCGGCACCGCAAGCCCGAACAACTCGGGCATCGTGACGCTCGGCGGCTTTGGCGGCTCACTCGTGCTGGGGTTTGATCGCCCAATCCTCAATGACCATCGAAACTCGATGGGCCTGGACTTCATCGTGTTCGGGAACGCCTCGTACGTCTCCGGGAATGCCAACCGCCGGTTCGCGGAGTGCGCGGTGGTCGAGGTCTCTCGCGACGACAACGCAAACGGCCTCGCGGATGATGCCTGGTACCTTATCCACGGCTCACACCTCGGCACGCCGTTCGCAGCCCACTGGTCCACGGAGGTGTGGGACAACGACACGGCCGATGCAACCCACCCGCCCGCGCTCGCATCGTGGT
>CAYMWG010000620.1:0-1097 GCA_964393765.1 uncultured Phycisphaeraceae bacterium | reverse complement strand
CCTTTTACATTGCAGAGATCAATAACAGACGGGCTCAACTCAGCGTTCGTCCTGTTGTCATAAACTAGCGAGCACAGATGCTGGGCGACCGCTGGCTGTTGGACGTGGACCTCGCGACCGAAGTGGCGCGCCGCCGGAGGTTCGACCGACAAGTCGACGGAGGCGAGATATTTTGTATGGACGGCCAAACGAGTTCCATCGAATGGTTGAAGATCCGGATAAATGACGTGCAGTTCTTGATCCCGGATCAGGTCAAGTGCGGACTTAACTTGGGCTCCCGCGGCGACCTGCCGTCGTTCGGCATCTTCGCGCCCCTTTATCGCCTCCGCTAACTCTTGTTCGAGCTTCGCAACGCGTGCGGCCTGACTGGACGCGAGCGTTTCGAGTTGCTCTGCGAGCAAGTCATTGGCTGCCTGTTGAGACCCGAAGCGAACGCGGATTTCGTAGACGTTCGTCCGTAGCGTCGTAGCCTCACGGTAGTACCAAAGAGCAATCGCACCGAGCATCATGACAACAAGCGATAGACCGATAGTGAGAGTCTTGGCCAAAGCGGCTCCTTTCAAGTACGAACGCCCCGCGCGCGGAAGTTTGGGAGGGCTGCGAGCCCGGTACCGTACAGGGCAGGTAGGGGTCAATCGAGGAGATCGTTTGTCTCGGCTTCCGCAAGCACCATGTCGCGATGCGATCCCTCAAGTCTAAGAGACTGTTTCAGAACGTGAGTATCGACCGATGAACTCTGCGGTCAGCACAAGTGCAAGGAGGCACGATTATGGCAGCGGAGCTGCTCTGCGAAGAGTTGTGGGAAGAGATCGAGCCGTTGTTGCCGCCGCCGTCGCGGGCCCAGACCGGTCGCCTCGTCAATGCGAGGAATGCGGGGCTACCTACTGTCCATCGCCCTTTTCACGCGCGAGTCGCTGTTTCCGAGCAACAAAGGTCTCTCCTCCAACCATTCCTTCCCAAAAGTGCGAACTGCAACCTGACAACACAGCGAGGGAGAGGAGACTGATGACGATCAAATTTTTGGTCCGAGATTTCATGGCATTAGCTCCTTACGCGTTGACGAGGGTTCGTACGGGATGATCGCTACGACGTGTGGC
>CAYMWG010000619.1:0-1097 GCA_964393765.1 uncultured Phycisphaeraceae bacterium | reverse complement strand
ACATCCGCTCCGTTGCGATTCCACCGCTCGGCAGCGGTAACGGCGGGCTCGACTGGTCGGATGTTCGTCCCTTGATTGAGAGTGCGCTCGACAACCTCGCCGATGTGAATGTGGTCGTCTACGAGCCGACGGCCAAGTACCAGAACGTCATGAAGGGCAAGGGTGTGGAGAATCTCACGCCTGCCCGCGCCATGATTGCCGAGATGATCCGCCGCTATGGAGTTCTCGGGCTTGAGTGCTCCATTCTCGAGGTACAGAAAATCGCTTGGGTTCTGACACGAACTCTCGCACGTCTGAAGATCAAGGATCCGCTCAAGCTCGAGTTCAAGGCCGACCGCTACGGGCCCTTCGCACCGCAACTCGGTCATCTCCTCAACGCGCTCGATGGCAGCTACCTCCACTGCGAAAAGCGGATCGCCGACGCTTCCCCCCTGGACACGATGTACTTCGATCCGGAGTGGCGGACCCGCCTGGCAAACTATCTGAGATCATCCGAGTGTGCGCCCTACATCCAAGCCCTTGAGGCGACGGATGACCTGATCGACGGCTTCCAGTCACCTCTCGGTATGGAGGCTCTGGCGACGGTCGATTGGCTGCTCACCCGAGAGAGTGCCGAGCCCACGCTTGCGGGCGTGCGACAAGGGCTGGCACGCTGGCCAGCCGGAGAAGATGCCGCCGCTCGCAAGCAACGGCTCTTCACCGACAAGCTTCTTGAGGCGACCATTGATCGGTTGCAGGAGTTCGCGAGCGGCAAACGAGTGCTCTCAGGGACCCCGTAGATCGGTTGTCAACTCCTGAGGGCTTACCGGACTGAGCGGCTGGCAAAACCCGCGAAGCGCAGGCAATTTTTCGCAAGTGCCTATTGCCTAATGCCTTATGCCTTCCCCAAACTCCCCTTGACAAACACCCGTCCATAAGCCATACTACCACCCATGGACTCGGGCGGGGGCCAGACATCCACCATCACTCCGCGCGCACCTTCCGCCCTTCCGCGGCGGCGTGCCCGGCCTTCCCGCGCGCACTCCGGCCCCAAGGCACACCGCGTCATCCCAACCCCCCCTGTTCAGGCGCGCGCAACTTCTGAGTTCCTCCCCCCT
>CAYMWG010000618.1:0-1101 GCA_964393765.1 uncultured Phycisphaeraceae bacterium | reverse complement strand
GGGCGATGCGGCCCACCTGGCCATGGCGTCGGTTCATTCCATAGACTTCGTGCTAACCTGGAACTGCAAGCACCTCGCAAACGCCAACAAGATCCGCCACATCGGGATGGTCAATCAACGACTCGGCCTTTCTGTTCCGGTGCTCACAACCCCGTTGACGCTTATCGAGGATGACCAATGAGCAACGCACGATCCCGACGCCCGCTCGACGATACCCCGGTCGTGCGCGAAGTCCGAGCGATCCGCAAGAAACTTCTGGCCCAAGCGGACGGGAGCATCGAGGGATACTTCAGACTGATGAACGACCTTGCGGCGAAGCGCCGCGAGAAGATTGGGATGCCAAAGTCGTCGGGCAAGAGTGGTGGCGTGAGCAAGCGAGCTCGCCGCAAGGCGGCCTGAATCAACGCGAGCCGTGCTCGCTTGCTCAGCCAGTCCATCACGACTCCCTCAATCTCCTCGCCGCGGACGTTTGCGAATACGCGTTCGCGGGCCAATCTGGACGCGGATTCGGCCACCCATCGGAACGGAGACGTCCCGTAGATCGGCTCCCACGGGCTTGCCCGCTTCGCTCGCCGCGCCCGTGGCAACGAACGTGCGCCCTTCGGGCGAGAGTCACGTTGCAGAATCCTCGTCGCCTTCTCTGATCGCCGTACCACACTCCGGGCAGCGATCCGCTCTCAAACCGCTGAGGTCGTAGCGGCACTTTGCACAGAATCCCGGCCTTGGCCCGCGAAGCCACTTCGCACCAGCAACAGCAAAGGTCAACACGCACCAGCCAATTGCAGTGAGCACACCAGCGAACAGTGAATCGTGCAAGAGCAGCCAGTAGTTGTAGGTTTCCGTTCTCCAGTCCCCGTCGGCCAACTTGTCCCAGTACCAAGTCGGCATTCGGGGTCCGATTTCGGGATCGGCTCGAAAGGTGCCGACCAGTTCCTTCCTCAATGCCTTCTCAACATCCTCACCTCCACGTTCATCGAGCAGAAGAAGCCCCCAGCCATGCCACCATATTGTTCGATAGGGCGTGATCAGGCCCGTGTTCACCGTGCTAGGCAAATTGAGTTTCCCAGTGACCGTCTCCCATGTTGCCGGCCACTCGCTCCG
>CAYMWG010000617.1:0-1103 GCA_964393765.1 uncultured Phycisphaeraceae bacterium | reverse complement strand
TCGATGCGATCAATGAGGGACGCGGAAGTGGGGGTGCCGCGCGCATCAACCACCCGCAGCAGATCGAGTTCGCCAAGCTGCGTCCGACGTACACCGTGATGAGCAAGCGCAACCTGCTCAAGATGGTGCAGGACGGCGTGGTGTCCGGGTGGGACGACCCGCGCATGCCCACGCTCGGCGGCCTTCGCCGGCGCGGCTACACGCCCGAGGCGATCCGCAACTTCTGCGAGGACATAGGCGTCACGAAGGTGGAGAGTTTCATCGACCTTGCACGTTTGGAGCACGCGCTGCGCGAGCACCTGAACAAGGTCGCGCCGCGCGCGATGGCGGTCCTGCGCCCGTTGAGACTGGTCATAGAGAACTGGCCCGCGGGCGTGGTTGATGAGTTGGACTTTGTCGCCAACCCGGAGGACCCGGGTGCGGGCACTCGCAAGACCCCGTTCTCCGGCGTGTTGTACATCGAGCGCGAGGACTTCATGGAGGTCCCGGCTAAGAAGTTCTTCCGCCTCGCCCCGGGCGTCGAGGTGCGGCTGCGCTGGGCGTACTTCGTCCGCTGCACGGGCGTCGTGAAGAACGATGCCGGTGAGATCACGGAGGTCCGCTGCACCTACGACCCTTCGACTCGCGGCGGCGATTCCCCGCCTCCCCCCAACGACCGCAAGGTCAAGGGAACCATCCACTGGGTGAGCGCGCAGCACGCGGTCCCCGCCGAGGTGCGGCTGTTTGATCGCCTGTTCACCGCCGAGCAGCCCGGCAAACTCACCGGAAACTTCATGGACGACCTGAACCCCCCCCCCACTCGCGCGAGGTGGTGACAGCGTTCATCGAGCCGCACGTTGCGAAGACGCTCAGGACCGGCGCGAGCTGGGAGAGCGGCGGCGGATTTCAGTTCGAGCGGCTCGGATACTTCTTCGCCGACAAGGACTCCGCCCCCCCGCCCGGCGCGTTGGTGCTCAACCGCACCGTCACGCTTAAGGATGCTTGGGCGAAGGCCGCGGCGAAGAGTTAGTCGCTGTTGCTTCCCGCTCGACGCCCGCCACTTGCCACGCCGATAACGACCTGTTTCGCCTGCGCAGACCCACCACTCAAAGTGGCCGTGCCGT
>CAYMWG010000616.1:0-1104 GCA_964393765.1 uncultured Phycisphaeraceae bacterium | reverse complement strand
GAACCCCGCTCGGCGGACACCCGCGCGCGGGTTGTCGATGGCACGTTCCCAGCCCGCGGGCACGGGGTGAGGGTTGCCCGGCTCCTCAAAATCAAAGACCCGGGTGACGCGCCGGGCACCCTCCGGGCGGGCGATGCCGTCACCATCGGGCGGCTGGGCGAAGGCGTGCCCGCCCGCAAGACACAGATTCGCTCCCGCGATGAGCGCGCCAGTCATACTGAGGTGCCGGAGCGCGGCGACAGCCCTTGAACAGAAGTCCATGCGGGTGCTATCGGCAGGTGCGACGGCTTGCGGTCAAGAACCGATGGGTCTCGGAGAACAGGCACGGAGTTCCGGTCCACCAAAGGCCGCGGAGGTATGCTCGCTCGTGATCGGCACCCTTGAAACCTGGAGGCGACTTTACTCACCTGAAATGGTCGGGCTGCGAGATTCGGGCCTGTACGCGGGGTCAGGTGTCGCCGAGATCGAGCGGTTCCGGGGGAAGTTCCCGGCCGCGCTGGTGGCGGTGGCGATCGAACTCGGCGAAGCGCGCAGGCGCGCGGGTGCGAAGTTCGGGGAGAATGCGGCATCGGCCCTGATCGCGGATCGGGCGGGCGTCGAGATGGCCTCATCCGCGGCCGTCGCGGATCACAAGGCGGCAAGGTTTGTGCGGGTCTCGGGCGCGGGCGCAACCGTCGCCGACTTCTGCTGCGGGATCGGCGGCGATGCGATGGCCTTGACGCGTGCGGGACTGGATGTGATCGGGGTGGACGCGGACCCGATCCGCGCGTGGATGTGCAGCGAAAACGCGGGGTGCCAGGCCGTGGTCGGGCACGCCGAGGATGATCGAGCCTCCCCACACACGCCGTGGTTCCACCTCGACCCGGCACGCCGGATCGAGGGCTCCGGGGCGCGAAGGGTCTTCCGGCTCGAAGACCTTTCGCCCGGTCCGGATGCGTGGCGCACGGTGATCGAGCGGTCACAACGCTGTGCGAGCGGCGGCAAGTGGGGCGGCGCAATCAAACTCGGGCCGGGAGTCGATCCCAATGAGGTGCGGTGCGCGATCGGAGAGCGTGTGCCGCTGGAGATGGAGTACATCAGCCAGGATGGGCGAATGTCGCAGGC
>CAYMWG010000615.1:0-1107 GCA_964393765.1 uncultured Phycisphaeraceae bacterium | reverse complement strand
CCTCCGCGGCACTGGCTGCGGCCAAGGTGCCGTACGCGGTTGCGGGCGGGAACGCCGTCGCGCTCTGGGTGTCGCGGGTCGATGAGGGCGCGGTGCGCAACACGCAGGATGTGGATGTTCTGATCCGGCGTGCTGACTTTGACGCGGCGAAGCGGGCGCTTGAGGGCGCGGGCTTTGTGTATCGCCACTCGGCAGGCATTGATATGTTTCTCGACAGCCCCGATGCCAAACTGCGCGATGCGGTCCACATCGTGTTTGCGAACGAGAAGGTGCGTCCGCACGAGGCGATGGCCAATCCGGATGTGACCGAATCGGAGAAGACTCCGCAGTTCACGGTCTTGTCGCTGGAGGCGGTTGTCCGGATCAAGCTCACGGCGTTTCGCGACAAGGACCGGACACACCTGCGCGACCTCATCGAGGTGGGGCTGGTGGATGCGGATTGGCTGGGGAAGGTGCCGCGGGAACTGGCGGAGAGGCTGAAGCAGTTGCTGGATACGCCGGGTGGGTGAGCGGGGGGATTCGGCGAGTTCAGGGTTCTTCCAGAACGCATACGCGCCGCTGAAGCGCCTGACTCAGCAATCGAAGCAGGTCAGGAACGTGTCGCTCTACTGTTCGAATGGAGTTGGAACGACAGCGCAGAACAATCACCGGCAGCGGTAACTCGCCGATGTCCTGCTGTTTCGCGAGGTTCTTGTCAACCGTTACAAACACATCGAATCGCGTCGCGGCCAGCGCCAGCAACTTGCCGTTTGATTCGTCCTGCCACTTGTTCTTCTGTAGTGCCGACGGCGTGTCCACCAAGCATCGCGCCCAGTGGTCGTGGCACGCAATGATCGAGCAGGACCCTCACGCCGCACGCAACTCGCTGGCGACGCCCCCTGCCGAGAGTTCAAGCACCCCTTGGGCCTGCTCGTGCGTCACGCCGCGGAAGTGCTCGAGAAATGTGGGCAGGTCGTACCCGTCCTTGAGGTAATCAAAGAGGGCTTGCACCGGGACTCGTGTGCCGCGGAAGACCGGTGTGCCGCCGAGTTTCTCGGGATCAACCGAGACATATGGGAACCAGGGGCTTTGTGCGGAGAGGGTTTCCATCTCGGGAGAATGATAGCG
>CAYMWG010000614.1:0-1112 GCA_964393765.1 uncultured Phycisphaeraceae bacterium | reverse complement strand
CCCCCCCCACCATGGGCGCGATGCGCTGGGGCGAGTTCTGGCCCAGCGGGTCGTAGGGCCTCGCATCGAACTCGAAAGTCGGGCGGGCCAGGCGCACCTGCGGGCGCATGGCGACGTTCATCACCAGGCCGGTCATGATCCACACGGTGAGCATGGACGACCCGCCGTAGGAGACAAACGGCAGCGTGATCCCGATGATGGGCAGGATGCCCAGCGTCATCGCCATGTTGATGAAGATCTGTGCCGCGATGATCGCGCTGCACCCGACGATCACCAGTCGCGCGAACGCGTCTTTGCACAGCGCGGCCGACAGGTACGCGCCCGCGAACCACACCGCGTACAGGAACAGGAGGCCCAAAGCCCCGAGCATCCCGAAGCGCGTCATGATGACCGCGAGGATCATGTCGTTGTGGCGCTCGGGCAGGCGGTTGTAGCGCACCAGCACGCGGGCCCGGGCATCGGGCACACCGACGAGTTTGCCCGAGCCGGCGAGCGTCTGGGCGGTGAGGGACTGGTAGTTGATGTCGTCAGCGCCCTTGGTCGGGTCCTCCATCATGCGGATCATGCCGACGATGCGGGCCTTCTGGTGGGGCTTGAGGAGCGGATAGGCGATCGGGGCAGCGCAGACGGCGATGAGGACGACCGCCGCGAGGTGCTGGATGCGTGCGCCCGCGGCCAGCAGCATGGCGAAGAGCGCGGGGACAAAGAGCATCGCGGTGCCGAGGTCGGGCTGGAGCATGATGAGGCCGATGGGGACGGCCGCGAGGAGGCCGGGCGGGATGAGGCCCAGGAGCGTGCGGTGATTCTGGCGGTAGCGGAGGTAGGACGCGACGACAAGGACGAAGGCGATCTTGGCGACCTCGGCGGGCTGGAAGTCAAAGGTGCCGAAGTTGATCCACGCGCGGGCGCCGTTGCGCGGCGTGACGAGCCAACTGGGCACGAAGGGGATGAGCAGGAAGATGAGGAAGCCGATCATCACGAGCATGAGGGGCCAGGCGAGGGCGCGGACGAAGCGATAGTGCGGGAGCGCGACGACAAACGCGGCGAAGAGGCCGACGCACAGAAAGATCATCTGCTTGGCGGTGTGGCCGGTGGTGTGGATGGGGAGGAGG
>CAYMWG010000613.1:0-1113 GCA_964393765.1 uncultured Phycisphaeraceae bacterium | reverse complement strand
CGGTGATCGTCGGTGATGCACTGGGGATCGGCAACCGCATTGTGATCACGCGGAACATCAACGATGCGGAGTTTCATGCAGACTTTGAGGCGCCCTACTACGACGCGCTCCCTGCCGAACTCGGCGGCGGCTCTGTCGGCCTTGCACCGTTCCACCTCCACGGCACGGCCTGCACCCCGCCGCTCGATGAGACCACAGCGGACAACGGGAACCTGCCGCTGGTGTACACCGACTTTGACGGGGTGGACTACCCGGTCATCATCCGCTCCTACGGGCCTGTAACGGGCGCGGGCGTGAGCGTCCGCATGGGCATGCTCGACAACAACTGCCCCTCCGCCGATGTCGGCGTGATGTTCATCAAGCAGCACGCACCCGACCCCGACAACGACCCGCGTGAGATCGGCATCCGCTGCACCAGCCAGAGTTCCATGAAGGAAGGCTCGTTCGCCGTCTATCCGACCAGCGTCGCGTGCGACGATGTCGATGGCAGCCCCGCGGTCGTGTGGCCGCTGGAGAGTTGCCCCGACCCCGAGCAGCGCTACCTGTTCCTCGTCGGCCCGGATTGCAACGCCAACGGCGTGGACGACCGTGAGGACATCGCCCTTGACGGGAGCATCGATGAGGAAGCGCCCTTTGGCGTGATCGACGACTGCTCCTACAAGGACTGCCGCTGCGACTGGGACCGGAGCGGGACATTCACGGTCTCGGACATCTTCGCGTTCCTGAGCGCGTGGTTCGCCCAGTGCGACGGCACCGGCGGCACCGGCGTGGCCCCGTGCTACGGGCGGGACGCGGACTTTGATGAGATGAACGGGATCGGCGTGCCGGACATCTTCGCGTTCCTGAGCTGCTGGTTCTCTTCGCAGGGCGAGAACTGCAACCTCCCCTGATCGCCGCGACCCAGAGCACAGCCGCTGCCAGCATCGCCCGGGCCAGGATGCCCGGGCTTTTTCATTGGCAGAGGTGAGTGTTTGCTTGCTCGTGAGCTTCACACAGTGACGATGAATGGTTGAGCACGGTCACCGGATAGAAAGCCCGGGCTTGCGCCCGAGCCTCTACTCCCCTATGAACTCGATGCTCGCGGCGGTGGCATCGTCGCTGGGCGGCGCGCCC
>CAYMWG010000612.1:0-1118 GCA_964393765.1 uncultured Phycisphaeraceae bacterium | reverse complement strand
GTACTCGATCGGGTCTTCGATCGTCACGATGTGGACGGGCTTGCGCTCGTTCACATAGTCGAGCATCGCCGCGATAGTGGTGGACTTGCCCGAGCCGGTGACGCCGCACAGGAGCACGATGCCCTGGGGCTGCATGGCGATCTCTTCCATCGACTTGGGGAGGTAGAGGTCCTCGAAGCGGCGGATCTTGGACGTGATGAGACGGGCCGCAATCGCCAGTTTGCCTCGCGCCTGAAAGAGGTTCACGCGGAAGCGGTGGCCCTCGTCATAGTCGTAGGCAAAGTCGACCGACCCGAAGTGCCGGAGGTCCTTGAACTGTTCCTCATCGAGGATGTGCTTGGCGATCCCGAGGAACTCCTCGCCCGTGACGGGCGTGGTGTCCAGCGGCTTGAGCGCGCCGCGAAGCCGGATCTTGGGCTTCTGGCCCGACTTCATAATGAGGTCGGATGCCTCGAACTTGATCGCGGCCTTCAGGAAGTCGCCAAACCGCGTTTCGTGCGGGTCGTGCTTGGCATCGGGGTCGAGCGTGACGTGGGCCGCGTGGTGCGGCGCGCTCGAGACGGAATCGGATGAGAGTGGCATGGCGGACCCGTTCTTGTCGCTCTTCCCGGCTGCGCCATGGGCGGTGCCGGAACGCGAGGCGGTGGCTTGATCGTTGAGCACGGTTTTTTACAGCCCGCCCTCTGGGGGTGGGCCGCTCCTTGGAGTGTACACCAGACCGTCCCCATTTTGGAAGCCGCAGCCACCGCCCCCCCCCATCGCACCCCGGCTAAGGCGGGCCGGAGGGGGCGGTTGACCAACACACGGGCCGGGCTATGGGTGGAGCCGGCAGACTCGATACGAGCGCGGGCAGCGGGCGGATTCGCGGACAATCAAGCTTCACATGCCGCCCACAAAGAAATAGCCCCGTGCGTTGCACGGGGCCTTGTGGAGACTTTGGAATCGCGGACCGTAGGGATCAGTTCAGAGCGACCAACTGCTCAAACTTCCCCTCCGTGGGGCGCTGCCCGCTCGCCGCGGCAAGAGCAGCGGCTGCGGCTGCCTCCGCGGCGGCCTTCTCCTCCTCGGCCTTCTTGGTTCCGAGGAACTTGGCCTCGAGTTCAAGGCGGATCTTCTCC
>CAYMWG010000611.1:0-1119 GCA_964393765.1 uncultured Phycisphaeraceae bacterium | reverse complement strand
AGAGCATTCGCTTTACATGCGAAGGGTCCCGGGTTCGAGTCCCGGCCTGCCCATTCTTGGAGGGATGAGGGACCAGGGGGATGAAGTGATCCGGTCCGCTTCCGCCCCACCCCTGTTCCCGCGACCCTTGATCCCTCACCCCTCCCGCAATGAACCTCCTCGATGCCCTCTATCTTCCCGCGGCCGTGGCGACAGCGCCGTGGTGGGCGCGGAAGACCCGCGGCGGGTGGTCGGAACGGTTTGGTCGGATCGACAAACTGCCAAACCCCGCGTCCGGGAAGAAGCGCTTGCTGCTGCACGCGGTGTCGGTGGGCGAGGTAAACACGCTCCGCGCGTTGGTTCCGCTGCTTGCTGAGCGCGCGGAAGTAGTCGTGAGTTGCACCACCGATACCGGCCTTGCACAGGCAAAGGCATTGTTTGGCCCGCGCGGGGGTGCTGGCGCGGTCGCGCAGGTGGTCCGGTACCCGCTCGACTTCTCGCCTGCCGTGAGGCGGTTCCTCGACGCCGTCAGGCCCGATGCGATCGGCCTTGTTGAACTCGAGTTGTGGCCGAACTTCGTCGCCGAGAGCGTGCGGCGCGACATCCCCGTCTGCGTCATCAACGGGCGCCTGTCCCAGCGATCCTTCCGAGGCTATCACCGGTTTCGCCGCTTCCTCGCTCGCACGTTCGGCGCGCTCGAGTTCGCGGCAGTGCAGGACAGCGCGTATGCCCAGCGGTTCCGCGCGATGGGCGTGCGTGAGGATCGCGTGCGGATCACGGGGTCCATGAAATGGGACTCGGTGAGTCTCGATGACCCCATGCCGGGGAGCGAGCAACTCGCCGCGAGCATGGGCATCGATCGATCGCGCCCGCTCATCGTCGCGGGCTCGACGGGCCCGCTCCCGCGTCCCGCGGCCGAATCGCTCTACCGCCAGCACCGGCACAAGTTCATTGAGTGGTCACCCGCCGAGGCAGGGAGTCTTGGAGAGGAGGGCCTGCTCCACACCGCGTGCCCGGATGGATCGCAGTTGCTCTGCGCGCCGCGCAGGCAGGAGCGATTTGGGGAGGCCTTCGCCGCGATGGGGGGGGAGGGGCCGGGGCAGTGCGTGCGACGGACGGAGGCCCGCTCTGGTGCAGCCG
>CAYMWG010000610.1:0-1122 GCA_964393765.1 uncultured Phycisphaeraceae bacterium | reverse complement strand
ACCTTCACCATGGGAGCCTCGCCCGTCGCACCGCCGCCCGTGGTTGCCGCGCTGCCGCCCGCCCCGCTGCCGCTCGCAAACACCCCACCCGCTACCACGCCGGCCACGGTTCGCGATCCGCTCGTCGGGAACCCCGCTGTTCCCTCCCAGCCCGCACCAGCACTCGCCACAACCAGCCTGCCGGGCGATCTCGGCGCGGCGGTCGAGTCCGCCGAAAAAGCCCAACGCGACGGCAAGAACCCGGAGGCCCGAACGCTCCTCAACCGCGTGCTCCTCGATCGGCGCACACCCGAGTCCGAGCGCCCCGCCCTCCGACGCTGGATGAGCGAACTCAGCGATGTGCTCGCCTTCTCGCCCACCATCGCGCAGGGCGATCCCTACGCCGCTGCGTACACCGTTGTCGGCGGCGACAGTCTCCCTGTCATCAACCGCAAACTCGGCCTCACCACCGAGTACATGCTCATCGCCCGGATCAACAAACTCACCGACCCCAGCCGCATCCAGGTCGGCCAGAAACTCAAGACGCTCAGCGGCCCTTTCCACGCGGTCGTCAGCAAGTCCGCCTTCCGCATGGACGTCTACGCGGGCGATCCGCCCTCGCCCGGCTCCGTCGGCATGTCCACCCTCGCGTGCGGGGCCGAGCCGGGCTGGGTCTACATCCGTTCCTTCATGGTCGGGCTGGGAGCCGACGATGGCACACCCGTCGCCAACTTCGTGGTCAAGAACGGAAGCAAACTTGTGAACCCGCTCTGGCGCAACCCGCGCACCGGCCAGAAGTTCGAGGCCGATGACCCCAAGAACCCCATCGGCGAACGCTGGATCGGCCTCGAGGGCCTCGACGATGCCAGCAAGGCCCACACCGGCTTTGGTGTCCACGGCACCGTGGAGCCCGAATCCATCGGCCGCAGTTTGTCCATGGGGTGTATCCGCCTTGGCGCGCAGGATGTCGAACTGGTCTACGAACTGCTCGCGCCCAAGGTGAGCGTCGTCAAGATCGTCCCCTGAACCGGATGGGATGAGGTGTCGAGGGATCGAGGGAGCGGGATTGTCGGTTGCTGATGCTCACGGTGCATAAGCGATGCGGCTCAAAGCCCCGTTCCCCGAACGCTCGTACCCTCAGCC
>CAYMWG010000609.1:0-1122 GCA_964393765.1 uncultured Phycisphaeraceae bacterium | reverse complement strand
GGGACAGGGTGACGGGTATTCTGAGCGGGGTCGTTTCGAGGCGTGGCTCTTTCGTATCGCGATGAACCGGATCCGGGATGAGGCGCGGAGCGCCCGCCGGCGACCCGGAACGATCGACGCGGAACCGGCTGCCGATGCGACCATGGCCCGCGCTTCCGTGCCGGAGTTGGATGGCTCTGCCAGGTTCCTTGCGCTGCGCGAGGCGATGGGCCGACTCGGCGACGCCGATAGGGAAGTGATCGAGTTACGGCACCACGCTGGCCTGTCGTTCAAGCAGATCGCCGAACTGCTTGAAGAGCCGCTGGGAACTTTGCTCGCGCGGCACCACCGGGCGCTGCGGAAACTGAAGGAACTGCTGACCACGGGGGGGGCCGCCCCGGCCCTCGCCGGTTTCAAGGACGGTGATTGACATGGACACTCGACAGATGTTTTCCCACGATGACGGCCATGTTCCGCCGGATGTCGCGGATATCACGGCCCTGCTCGATGCGCTCGGCTCGGAGGACCGCGCATCGATGGATGGGCGGGGGCTTCAGCACATCACCGTTGCGGCGGCAACAGCGTGCCTGCACGCGGATATTGCGGTCGCGCTCACCCTTGACAGTGCCCATCCTCCGGTGGGCCTGGAGCAACGGGTGTTCGAGGCCAGCCGCGCGGGTCTTGCCGCTACCAACGGACTCCGCCTGACCGGGACGGGTGCGCTGCCCGCCCGCCGCGTCGGCGACCGCTGGTGGAACCCCAGCCTTGCGAGGATTGCCGCGGCGATCGTGGTCGCGGGCGCCGGGGTGGTGGTGATCGTCGCAATGCGCGCGGCGCAGATCGTGCCGGAGCAGGAAGGGTCGTCCATGCTCGCGGCGTCGCTTACTACGGAGATGGAGGTGCTGTTCGACCTGCTCGATTCCGCGCCCGGCGCGGGCGTGCCCGATACCGCCGCGGCTTCGGATCATTCGGTGACCGAAGACCTTCTGGAATGGGAGTCGCTGTGATGACCACGCGTGTCTGGATTGCTGTGATGTCGGTGGTGGCGTCCATCGGCTCCATCGCCTTTGCACAGGCCACTGAGCAACGCTCCGATGATCGCTCGGGGCCAACCGGTCCGAGTGCGCAAGCGGGTGAGCCTGG
>CAYMWG010000608.1:0-1125 GCA_964393765.1 uncultured Phycisphaeraceae bacterium | reverse complement strand
ACGCCGCGGCCATGCCGAACGGGAACTCGTGCGCAAACTTGCCGCCAAACGCCTGGCGGGGCTGCGCGAGCGCGGATTCCAAACTGCCATCGTTCAGGACACCGTGTGCGCCGCCGTATACATCGAGCGATGCACGATGTAGCGACAGCACCTCCTCCTTTGCGAGGAAGCGGGGCTGCCCGATCTTCAGGGCGACGCTCATTCCGCCAACTTCTTCAGCGTCTGCGGGAACTTCTTGAACACATACCCCGCGGCATCCGCGAACTTCGCGTCATGCCCGGGCTGCTGGCTGTTCTTCAGGAACTCCACATACGCCGGCACGGTGAGGCCCATCGCTTTGGCCGCGGCTTCGAGTTGCGCGGCCTGCTCTGCCGGAAACTGGATGGGTCGGCTGGGTCATGCGTACAAGTATCGTCTACGTCGGTGCCGGAAGCAAAGTTTGTCCTGGGTCCCCCAAACCGATAACCGGATCTCTTCCCGCGACAGCGGCAAGTGAACCAGGTTGCTCATGCGGGGGAAGTTTCCCCCGCACCCCCTCTATCCCAACTGGCGAGGCTGTGCCGCGACGGAACCCCTGGTCGCCGCGGCGACCATCTCCCCAGTCGGGGACTGGGGAGATGGACCGCGGGGCAAGCCCTCCCCTGGCCCCTCCCTCTGGGAGGGGTCGAAAGTCATGGTGCCCTCCCCACGGCCCCCTCCCGTGGAACGGGAGGGGGAGGAGACAGGGAGAGGATGACCCCTTCGGGGTCTTGATGCGTGGGCGTGGGTTATCCGGGGGTGCCGCTGCGCGGCGACCCCCGGCTATTGACGTTCAGCCCTTCGGGCTGGGGAGGAGTGCCCCCTCAGTCTCGCTTTGCTCGACGGCTCCCCCGTCGGGACCGGGGGAGCGGGCATGCCGGGGCCTCAATCCAAAATCCAAAATCCGCACTTCTTCCTCACTCCCACTCGATCGTCGCCGGCGGCTTGCTGGAGATGTCGTAGACCACGCGGTTCACGCCGCGGACTTCGTTGATGATGCGGTTGGAGATGCGTGCGAGCAGGTCGTAGGGCAGGCGGGACCAGTCGGCGGACATGAAGTCCTGGGTCTCGACCGCGCGGATGGCGACGCACGACTCGTAGGTGCGG
>CAYMWG010000607.1:0-1133 GCA_964393765.1 uncultured Phycisphaeraceae bacterium | reverse complement strand
GTGGCCAGCGGGGCGAAGAGCCGACCCTCGATGCCCGGCAGGAAGAACGTGGGCATGAAGACCAGGCACACGATGACCGTGCCGAGGATGATGGGGTTGCGGATCTCGCTGGAGGCGTTGAAGACCACGTCAATGATGGGCTTGGGATTGGCCGCGCGGCGGTTCTCGCCCAGCCGCCGGTAGACGTTCTCGACATCGACGATCGCGTCGTCCACCAGTTCGCCGATGGCAACGGCCAGCCCGCCCAGCGTCATGGTGTTGACGCTCATGCCCAGCCAGTGGAAGACGAGGAACGTGGTGATGAGCGAGAGCGGCAGGGCCGTGAGCGTGACGATGGTGGTCCGCACGTTCATCAGGAAGAGGATCAGAATGATGACCACGAGGATGCCGCCGTCGCGGAGGGCCTCGACCACGTTGCCGATCGACGACTTGATGAAGTGCTCCTGCCGGAAGACGTCGGGGTTCACGTCCAGGCCTTGCGGCAACGCCGGCTTGAGCTGCGCCAGCGTCGCGTCGAGGGCCCGGGTGAGCGTGAGCGTGTCGGCCCCCGGCTGCTTCTGGATCGCCATGATGACGGCGGGCGCGCCGTTCTCCGAGCCGTCGCCGCGCTTGATGGTCGGGCCGGTTTCGGTCACCGTCGCCACATCGCCGATCAACACAGCTCGCGGCGGCGAGTCATGGTCGCCCGGCGTGTTGGTGATGAGAGAAGATGCGATGTCCTCGGCCGTCTGCACCCGGCCCAGGTTGCGAACGACCAGTTCCTGTGCGCCGCTGACAAGGAACCCTCCGCCCGTGTTCTGGTTCGCCGCGGCGAGGGCCTTCTCCACGTCCTCCAGGGTCAGGTCGAAGAGGCGCAGTTTGTCGGGATCGGCCCGGACGCGGAACTGCTTGAGTTCCCCGCCCATGACCGTCACCTGGGCGATGCCGGGGATCGAGAGGACCGCCGGCCGCAGCACGAACTCGGCCTGTGTCCGCACGTCCATCGGGCTCAGAGTTTTGCTGGACACACTCACGAGCGCGATCTCGCCCATGATGCTCGACGCGGGCGTCATCACCGGCACGATGCCCGGGGGGAGCTTGTCGATGATCGTGCCCAGCCGCTCGCTGACGACCTGGCGGTTGTACTTGAGGTC
>CAYMWG010000606.1:0-1134 GCA_964393765.1 uncultured Phycisphaeraceae bacterium | reverse complement strand
TCATGGGCAAGCACCGCCCCGAGTACACCCCGCACGTCGATTGCGGCGACTTCGTCATCATCATCAACAGCGGCAAGGTCGGCCTGTCGGGCTCGAAGGCCGAGCAGCGGAACAAACTCCGCTACAGCCGCTACCCCGGCGGCCTGAAGGAAGAGACCTACGGCCACCTGCGCGAGCGCCGCCCCGAGAAACTCATCGAGGATGCCATTCGCCGCATGCTCCCCAAGAACCGCCTCAGCAGGCACATGCTCCTCAAACTCAAGGTCTATCCCGGGGCCGAGCATCCCCACCAGGCGCAGCAGCCTCTCCCCATGACCATCTGATTCTTCCTTGACCAACCTCGCGCCAGTCTCCCGCGGCCTCCACCGATCCACGCCGTCTCGACCGACTTAGTCCGGACTGAAAACATGACCCAGCAGATGACCACGATCAACCCGAGCATCACCGGCCTCTCCACCGTCAACCCGGCGGATGTGGCCAAGCCCGAGCAACTCAAGCGCCGCGTCCGCCCGCCGGCCGAGCCCAAGCACGGATGGTGGTGGGGCACAGGCCGCCGCAAGCGCGCGGTCGCCCGCGTCCGCCTCCGCCCCAACGCCGGCGGCAGCGGCATCGTCAAGGTCCAGATCGGCGGCGACACCTACAAGACCATCGAGGAATACTTCGCCGAGGAGCGCGACCGCAACGACGCCGTCGCCCCGCTCCGCGCCTCGAACACGCTGGGCAAGATGGACGTGATCGTCCGCCTCCACGGCGGCGGCTTCATGGGCCAGGCCCAGGCCCTGCGCCTCGGAATCTCCCGCGCCCTCCGCGAGTTTGACCCCGCGACCGAGGAGTCTCTCCGCAACGCCGGCTTCCTGACGCGCGATGCACGCGAGGTCGAGCGCAAGAAGTACGGCCAGGCCGGCGCCCGCCGCCGCTTCCAGTTCTCCAAGCGATAAGCACAGAGAGCAGGAAGCAGAGATCAGTACGCAGCAAACAGCCCCGGCCGCAAGGTCGGGGTTTTTTCATCGCTCATGATGCTGCAATGTACGGGAAACTGAAGCATCGTCTCCGCGATGTCCGTAGAATGTTCGGACATGAAACTGCTGGCCGATGTGCATCCTGACAAACTTCGCGGCGGCTTCTACACAGCGC
>CAYMWG010000605.1:0-1136 GCA_964393765.1 uncultured Phycisphaeraceae bacterium | reverse complement strand
ATCTCCTCCATCGTCGTCGGCACCGACTTCACGCCCTGCTCGGCGGTCGCGCTCGGGCAGGCCATCCGCATCGCCGGGTGGTCGGTGGGGGCGGGCGGAAGCGAGGCGAAGGTCCACGTCGTCCACGTCATCGACACGACCGTGGTGATCGAGCTCGAAACCGCCCTCTCGGAGTTCCAGCAGGGCATCCGGGATGGGCTGACCAAGGACGCCGCGAAGGCGTGGGCCGACTTCGCCAAGACCATCCCCGGCGCGGCGGGACTCCCCATTGAAGTTTCCATCAACAACCGCATCGTGGGCATCCTGCGCCGCGCCCGCGAGGACAAGGCCGACCTGCTGGTGATGGGCGCGCTCGGGCATCGCGCGCCGGATGTCGGCATGGGCACGGTCGCCACCGCCTGCGTGCGCAAGAGCATGACCGACGTGCTGCTGGTGCGGGACACGGCAAACGCGAAGGGAACCGCGCCCTTCAAGGCCATCGTCGCCGCGGTGGACTTCTCGCCGACCTCACTGCGGGCCGTCGAGCGGGCCGCGCTCTTCGCGGCCAGAGACGGTGCGGAGTTGCACCTGCTGCACGTCTTTTCCCCTCCCTGGGGCGAGTTGCACTACCGCGCGCCCACGCCGCTGGCCCCGGAGCACCAGCAGAAGCAGTACCGCGACGGGCTGGAGCGCCGGCTGGCCGAGTTCTGCCGCCCGGCGCTCGAGCCGCACGGGGCGCTGCGTAGCACGTTGGCGATCTACGACTACTCGGGCCACCGCTCCGGCATCGTCGAGTACGCGGGCAAGGTCGGGGCCGACCTGATCGTGCTGGGCACGCGGGGCCGCACCAACCTCCGCGACCTGCTGCTGGGCAGCACGGCGGAGAAGGCGCTGGAAGAGTCGCGCTGCTCGATCCTCGCCATCAAGCCCGTGGGCTTCGAGCACCCGCTGGCCGCGGATGAGACGCCGCGGACCATGTAGATGAAGCCAATGTTCCAACCCCATCGCCCGTGAAAGGGACCAGTCATGGACCGCCTCAAGTCGATTCTCGTCGCCGTTGACTTCTCGTCCTGCTCCGCCGGTGCGTTCAAGCAGGCGGCCCGCATCGCGGAATGGAACCGGGCGTCGCTGGCGGCGCTGCATGTGGTCGCCCTGCC
>CAYMWG010000604.1:0-1138 GCA_964393765.1 uncultured Phycisphaeraceae bacterium | reverse complement strand
AACGAGGATAGCGCGCGCCCCGGGTACCCTCGCGCGCTCGATCCATCGTCACCCTTCGCACGCTGATACGGTTTCCGCAATGACGGAGGAAGAAAAAGCCGCCCCGGTGTCGGTCAGCGGCGGCGAAGCCGCGCGGCCGCGTCGTGCATCCGGCCTGCTCGCGCGGATGCGCATCCGCAAGAAACTCATCGTCCTGCACACGCTCTTCTCGCTCGTCCTCGCGATCATGCTCTGGGTCGCGCTCCAGCCCGCTGTCGGGAGAGTCGTCGAGAGGGCCGAGCAGCACGAGGCCGAGGTCGCGATGCGAATGCTTCTGGCCGGGGGCGCGACCGATCCCTCCGACCTGCGCACACAGCACCTGCTCAGTTCCACAGGCGAGGACATCACCGTGCGCTGGGGCACAGCCTCGCAGTTAGGGATTTCCGAGGCCGATGAAGCGACTCTGCGCGCAGGGCCGCGCTCCGGCCTGCTCCGGTTCATTGCGCCCGATGGCCAACCCTCCGCCGCCGCCATCGTTCCGGCAAGCGGCCTGCTCCTGACCGTCAGCGCCCGTCAGGCCGCAGCACGCTCCGCCGTGGTGCGCCTCTATGTGCTGATGACCGTCGCCCTGCTGGCCGTCTATGCCCTCGTGGCCGCGGCACTTGAAGTATTCGTCCTGCCGCGCCACGTCTATGGACCCATCCGCGCAATCCTCGATGCCGATCTCGCTGTCGCTGATGGCGACCGTGGGCGCGAGTTGGTCCCCACGGAGGCCATGCCCGCCGACGAGTTGGGCGAGATCATGCGGTCCCGCAACCGCTCGATCTCTGCTCTGCGCACGCACGAGTCCGCCCTCGCCGCGGCCCTCGCCCGAATCGAGGAAGTCGCGACCGACCTGAAACGGAAGAACCACCTACTCGAGACGGCACGCCAGAACCTGGCTGACGCGGACCGACTCGCAAGCCTGGGCATCATGTCCGCCGGTCTCGCCCACGAACTCAACACGCCGCTGACCGTCATCAAGGGACTGTCGGAGAAGTTGAACGCGGATGAGAGCGTTTCAGCCGGCGGTCCGGCCGGCACCTCGCGCCGGTCTCTTTCGAGCGTCGATGCCGCGCTCCTGCTGCGAGTCGTCGCCAGGCTCGAGCGACTCAGCGAG
>CAYMWG010000603.1:0-1144 GCA_964393765.1 uncultured Phycisphaeraceae bacterium | reverse complement strand
GGGGGGCGGAAACCGCGTGACGGTGCCCGTCGATCAGGTCGTTCGGGCCCGCCTGGCGAACCCGCGCCGGGCGCTCGCCGGCCCGGTCGCTTGGCTCAACGACGGCTCGGTGGTCGCGCTCTCGTCCGTCTCGACCGACATCGGTGGCAGCGGGCTCCTGCTGGGAGCGCTCACGGCGGACGCAACGGCCAACGCGCCGGGCACGACCGAATCGCCCGTGGCGCCCGCGGGCGCGCTCTTCGGGCCGGGGGACATCAACGCCATCGCCTTCGACTCGTCTCTGGCCATCCCGCTTGCGGAACTGGAGATGCTTTCGCATCGACCCCTCGGGTTGTCGCGACGGCCAGGGCCGCGGATGAGCACGCCCGATGCCCGGCCCGCTGCGCTCAACGCGGCGGATGTCATGCTCCCCGGCCCAATGGAGGTCGAGTGGGCGATGCCGCCCGGCACGGTGCGCATCATCGGAACGGCGCGTCTCGATGAGGCGGACTGGATGTGGGGCGAGTGCGTGCTGGTAGTTGAGGTCGTCAGCGGCTCAACCGTCGCGCGAGAGGTCGTCCGCATGAGCCTTGGCGGGACCACCGTCGCCGCTCCGCTGGCGGCCGAACTGGGAACGACGCGCGCCGGCGACCGGCTGCGTGTGCGCATCGAGCCGGGTGAACTTGGGCCGATCCGCGACCGTGTGCGGCTGGAGCGGGTGCTGCTGCTGAAGTGAATATCGTACGGCTAGCGCAGTTTGATGAGTGCCAGCGCCGCGATCACCAGCGTCGCCGTGATGATCCAGAACCGCGAGACCACCTGCTGCTCCGGCCAGCCCAGCAGATGAAAGTGGTGGTGGATCGGCGCGACGCGGAACAGCCGCCGCCCCTCGCCCAGCCGGATGCGCGTGTACTTGAACCAGCCCACCTGCAGCACCACCGAGCCGATCTCGAGCAGGAACACGCCGCACATCAGCAGCACCAGGATCTCCTGGCGCACCACCACGGCCAGGTACGCGACCGTCCCCCCCAGCGCGAGCGACCCCGTGTCGCCCATGAACACCGATGCGGGCGAGCAGTTCCACCACAGGAATCCCAGGCACGAGCCCGCCATCGCCGCGGCGATGATCACCAGTTCCGCCGACTCCGTGATCTGCGGGACCAGC
>CAYMWG010000602.1:0-1149 GCA_964393765.1 uncultured Phycisphaeraceae bacterium | reverse complement strand
GCCCGGAGGCCCGGAGGCCCGGAGGCCCGGAGGCCCGGAGGCCCGGAGGCCCGGAGGCCCATTGACTGTACAGCCGGCTTGACGATGTTCCATCTGCAACTCCTTTCGGGGGAAGCCGACGATCGGTTGCCGACACGACAAGCGTCGAAGACCGATCGCCACCTCGTCTAGTCGTGGCTCGATGGGTCCGCGTGAGGAATCGGAACGAAAAAAGTACGGATTGTTCCGAAACGGGGGGAGAGGGGGTTGGCTTCACGGTCGGATTGGTTGGCTTAGTCCGCACTCGGGGCAAGGGCCTGCGGGGCCGGCGCGACGGTCGTAGTTGCACTGCGGGCAGGCCCATGCGGGAATGCGCCTGCGGCGGTGGTTGCCAGTCTCGGAGCGAGTGAAGATCGCGGCCCCGACGAGCGCGGTCGTGCCGAAGGCGACACCCGAGAGCGAGGTCAGCCAGGTGAGGCCCATCTCCATGAAGCCGAGATAGCAGATGCCGAGGGGCAGGAGCAGGAACGCACCGAAGAGTGAAAAAACATGGTGTCGAGTAAGCCGCGAGCGGTCCCGCGCGATGCCGATGAGCGACCAGAGCATCGCAACGAGGGGGAGTGCGAGCACCGCGAGCGTGACAGAGATCATACCTGCATCGCCTGTGCGGGAATCGCTACCGGGCCAGCGCTTCGCCAAACTCGCCGGGGGCAAAGAGGTGAACCTTGGACGGGTCCAGCAGAAGGCGGATTGTGGTGCCGGGCGCGAAGCCGTCCGCCGCGGCGACTCGGGCGACGATCCGGTCGGCGCGGGGGGTCTGGCAGATCAGGTCCATGGTGTCACCGAGGGGCTCGACGACGAGCAACTCGAAGACCCAGCCGCGGGGCGAGCCGGTTCCCGAGGGTATGGCGGGCATGGGCGTGAGCGCCTGGGGGCGGAAGCCGAGCACGACTCTTTGTCCGATTGCGCCCGTGAGTTGCGAGGACTGCGCGGCGGCAAGCGCGAGCGTGTACGGCTCATCGACCAATCCCGGCGTATCGGCACGGAAGACCACCGGCCCAGCGCCGGAGGGCTGCTCGAGCGTGCCATCAAGAAAGTTCATCGGCGGTGTGCCCAGGAACCCCGCGACGAACCGGTTCTCGGGGCGGCGGTAAACCTCCAGCGGCGGCC
>CAYMWG010000601.1:0-1149 GCA_964393765.1 uncultured Phycisphaeraceae bacterium | reverse complement strand
GTCCGCGAGTCACGGGGCGGGGCGGTTGATGTCGCGGACGCGGGCAAAGCAGACGTTCGCGTGGGGGAATGTGCGGCGGGAACTGGCCGCGGCGGGCGTTCATGTGATGTCGGCGGGCCTTGATGAGGTTCCGGGCGTCTATAAAAACATCCACCAGGTGATGGCGCAGCAGCGCGACCTGGTGGACGTTGTTGGGCGGTTTGATCCGCGCCTTGTCAAGATGGCGCCCGAGGGTGAGCGGGCGGAGGACTAGATCAGTGGCCCTTGCTGGCGGTCGGCGCTCCGCCGGTGCGTGAGAAGGTGATCTCCATCATCTTGAACTCCTTGCCCGATGCGCGGTCGGGGCCGTACATCTCAAGGGTCATGTTGTTCGGCCCGGTCATGGTCTCGACCTCGCGCAGGGTCTGGGGCTTCTTGGTGAGCGGGCAGTTGTGGGTGTAGGTCCAGTTGAGGGTCTTGCTGTCGGCCGAGAGTGTGCCGGTGCCGTCCATGATGCCGGTCGAATGGTTGTCGATCCTGTTGCCGACGAACTTCTGGCTGACGTTGTCAAAGCCGGCAAGGCCCGCGCCGTGGAACATGCCCATGCCGGGCATCTCGCCCTTCATCTCGCAATGGACGTAGCGGCCGTCCATGAGGGAGGTGCAGGTGTAGGTTCCCTCGCTGGCCATTGCCTCGGTTCCGGGGGCCATCCACATCTTGGTCTTGCTCGACCAGGTGCCCACGCGCTTGGCGAGGACCTCGTGCATCTGGCCGGGGGTGCCGGCCTCCGTGCAGGCCTGCATGTCCTCGGCGGACCAGCCAGGGGGGAGTTGCATGTCGGGCTGGCCGGCGGGCTGCGCTGCGGCGGGCTTGGCGGCACCCGGCATTTTCTCCTTGGCGGGCTGGGTCAGGGCAACTGATCCGGCGACCGCGGCGATGCCGGCGACAGTGAGCAGGGCGGGGACGATGAAGTTGCTACAACGACACATGGGGGACCTCCGAGTTTGGAGAGAGGGAGTCGATGGAACGCTTCATGGCGCTCCCGCCCGCACGGGCGGGAAGATTCCGCATGCAGTGTAAGCCGAACGCGCCGGACTTGCGTGATTTCAAGGCCCATACGCCGTGCGCGAGCCGCACGTCCCCCCCGTTTTTGTTGAGCAGTTTGTATTA
>CAYMWG010000600.1:0-1150 GCA_964393765.1 uncultured Phycisphaeraceae bacterium | reverse complement strand
TTAGAACGACCGCGAGACGACCTGGTCGGCCATGAGCATCAGCATGCGTTTAGGCGAGCTCTCCGCGAGCGGCGCGAGCGCGTGCCTGGCCTGTTCGACCAGTTCCCTCGCCTTGGCGCGGGCGAAGTCGATGGAGCCGGTCTGGTCCAACCTCGCGACAAGTTCGGCGGTCATGTGCGCATCGAACGCGGACCTCTCGGAGAGCAACGCGAGCGTGCGGCCGCGTTCGGGAGCGGGCGCGGTCGTCAGGTGGTGAATTACCGGGAGCGTGAGTTTGCCGAGTTCGACATCTCGGTGCAGGGGCTTGCCGACGATGCTGGGGTTGCCGGTAAGGTCGAGGAGGTCGTCCTGGATCTGGAACGCGACCCCGAGGCGCAGGCCAAAGTCCTCGAAGCGGGTGCAGAGGTCGGGGGTTGCTCCCGACTGCCACGCCCCCAGCCGGCAGGCGGCGGCGATCAGGCTCGCGGTCTTGCGCCGAACGATCTCGAAGTATGTTGGCTGGTCGATCGAGAGGTTGTCGCGGTGGTGGAGTTGGAGCAACTCGCCGGCGCACAACGTCATGCCGGTCTGGCCGATGAGCAGGGCCGCGGCTTGGGAATCCAGCGACGAGCACAGGCGGTAGGCGGATGAGAAGAGGTAATCGCCGAGGATCACCGCGGCCTCGTTGCCGCGCAGGCGGTTGACGGTGGCCCCGCCGCGACGGGCATCGGCGTCATCGAGGACGTCGTCGTGTACGAGCGTGGCCATGTGGATCATCTCGCACACGGCGGCGATGGAGACGTGCGCGGGAAGGATGTGGTCTTCGAGCAAGGCGGTGGTTGCGTCGCGGCAAGCCAACCCGGGCGTCGCGGCCAGCCCGGAGAGGATGACGAGAACGGGCCGGAGCATCTTGCCCCGGTAGGTTTCGATGTGGCGGACGAGTTGCTGGAGGGGCGGCAGATCGGATCGGAGGGCGCGGTCGAAGTCGGTCTCTACGCGCTGGAGCGCGCGGCCGAGGACTTCCTGAACGGGGAGGAGATCGGACGGGAGGGTGAGGGAGACGGGCATGTCAAGGGAGGGTAGGAGGGAGGGAGGAATTTTGGATTTTGGATTTTGGATTTTAGATTGCGGAATGCGGAATGCGGAATGCGGAATGCGGAATGCGGAATGT
>CAYMWG010000599.1:0-1150 GCA_964393765.1 uncultured Phycisphaeraceae bacterium | reverse complement strand
GGGGTCAAGGGTGGGCTCGTCTTCCTCTTCCTCTTCCTCTTCCTCCCCTTCCAACTCCTTCGACAGTCCAAACGCGTCGTACACCGCATCCGCATCCAGCGCCTCGAAGTCCACATACACCGACAAATCCTCGCGATCCTCGTACTCCAGTTCCGCCTCGGCCAGCGCCGTCTCGTTGGCGATGGACCAGTGGACCGGCTTGAGCGCGCGATACACCAGATCCTGCTCGACCAGATCGGCGAGTACCTCCAGCACCGCGCCCTCGTAGGCCGGGTCCATCGTCAGGTACGGGTGGGCATAGTCGCCAAGCGTGAGCAGCCGCTGCATCTGCTCGCCTTGGAGTTTCACAAACTTCTCGGCGTACTTGCGACACTCGCGCCGAACGATCATCTTGCGGTCGCCCTCGGGAAGCGCGGCCAACTTGTCCCACTTCTTCGCCTCGACGAGTTCGGTCATCACCTTGTGCTCGATAGGCAGCCCGTGGCAGTCCCACCCCGGCACAAACGGACAGCGTTTGCCCGCCATCGTCCGGGAGCGGACGACGAAGTCCTTGAGGCACTTGTTCATCAGGTGCCCCATGTGGATGTTGCCATTGGCGTACGGCGGGCCGTCATGGAACAGGAACAAGTCCGCGCCCGCACGCCCCGCATCAACCGCAGCGTGCTGGCCCTTGCCCCCGGCCATCGCGCTCCACCGCTTGAGCGTTGCGGGCTCGTTCTGCACCAGATTCGCCTTCATGGGGAACGAGGTCCTGGGCAGGTTGACCGGGTACTTCACCTTGCCCGTGCCCTCGGCCCGCGCGGGCTTGTCGCTGCTTGGAAGTGTGCCGGGCTGCGATTCGGTGCTCATGGGACTGTCCTTCGCGAAGTCCGCAGTTGCGGAAAGTCACGCCGCGAAGAGTCTCTCGCGGCGGAAACAAGGCTCGGATCGTATGGGATTGCAGAGACGCGAGTGCGCACGCGAAAAGCCCCGGCTAAGGCCCGGCGGCAACTCGTTCTGGGAATGGATCAACCAGACGACCGCACGCCAAGCCTCAGCGGGGCTCGGTAATTCGAATCGCGATGATGGCGAATCGGCGGGTCATGTCGGAAGGGTACATCGGCCCAGCAGCGGGTCAAGTAGAGGCAGATTTCGCACCCGCGGCTCGGGC
>CAYMWG010000598.1:0-1150 GCA_964393765.1 uncultured Phycisphaeraceae bacterium | reverse complement strand
TGGCACAATCCAACCCGGACTACGACTTCGACTTCGTGACCATCGGCGCGCCGGGGAGCGCGCCCTATACCGGGGATTCGCCGTTCGGCCCGCCAATGGCCTTTGGCCGCGGCAGTGTTCCCTATGAGTATCGCATCGGCCGTACGGAAGTGACGACCTCGCAGTGGCTGGAGTTCGTCAACACGTTCACGATGCGTGCGGACTACGGCTTTGGGCTGGAACTGCTTCCAACGTTCTGAGGCGCAATGCGCGACTGGGACTATAAAGGGCCGGGCTTCCGGTGGATGCTCCACCCTGGTGTGGAGTCCGCGGCAATGCTACCGGTGCAAGATATCAGTTGGCGGCAGGGCGCGCGGTTTTGCAACTGGCTGCACAGCAATAAGGGACCGAGTTTCGCGGCCCTCGTTACCGGCGCCTACGACACCACCACTTGGGGGAACGATGGCGGGCAGTTCACCGATGATGCGAACCACCTGCCGGGGGCGCGGTTCTGGATCCCGTCGCTTGACGAGTGGATGAAGGCCGTCCACCACGATCCCGATCGCTACGCGGATGCGCAGGAGGGGTGGTGGTTGTACCCCAACGGCACCGATGAGCCGCTCGTTGCCGGTCCGCCGGGGGTTGGGCAGACGACCGCAGGGTATCAGCCCGGCGGGTTCGGCGGGGCTGAGTGGGAAGTACCCCTCGGTTCATACCCCGACTCGGTATCGCCTTGGGGGCTGCTCGATGCCAGCGGCGGTGCCAGGGAATGGACCGAGCATGTGTTCTGGCCGGGTGAGCAATATGAGCGTGGCTTGGTGGGTTCAATGGCTGGCCGCCAAGGCTCTCACGACTCCTGGTTGTTCGACCATGTATCGACGTACGGCAGTGCCCACCCGGATGTGAGTCAAGGGGGGCTTCGACTCGCGTCGGCTGTTCCGGCACCCGGCACGCTGTGGCTCCTTGGTGGTATGCTGTGGTCTCCGCGGCGAGCACGCCGAAGGGAGCAACACCTGACCAGCCGTGCTCGAACGCCCCTGTGCCTCTTTGCCAACGTGCTTGGTGCGGCCCTCGCCGTTGTGGTTCTGTCGCCGCCCTGCGCGCGGGGGCAGGCACTGCCGGACTACGACTTTCAGTGGTCCACCATTGGCTCACCCGGCAACCGCGCGGC
>CAYMWG010000597.1:0-1159 GCA_964393765.1 uncultured Phycisphaeraceae bacterium | reverse complement strand
GGCATCAGCACCGAATCGATGACGTGGATCACACCGTTCGTACACTGGATATCCGCGGTGACCACGGTGGCGGAGTCGATCTTCACCTTTCCATCAACGACCTTGACCGCAACCGACTGGCCGTTGACGGTTTTCGCCTCGTGGAGTTTCATCACCTCGGCGGCGAGCACTTTGCCCGCGACAACGTGGTAAGTGAGAATCCCGGTGAGCTTCGCTTTGGTCGCGGGTGCGACCAAAGTTTCGACGGTGCCGGACGGAAGCTTCGCGAAGGCGGCGTCGTTGGGCGCGAACACGGTGAACGGGCCTTCACCCTTGAGTGTTTGCACAAGCTCCGCCGCGCCGAGCGCGGTGGCCAGCGTCTTGAAGGTGCCAGCGGCGATTGCGGTTTCTACAATGTCTTTGATGGCAGTCCCTACTCAGTCCGTGTCCGTGGCGTGGTGCGCCTCCGCAAGAGTTCGCGAGCCCGAAAATCAACATCGTCTGGACGACGTATCGCAGACGGTAGATTGAGGGCGTGAATCCTACGTTAGCCGGGGATTAGCCCGCCTTCACGGGGGATCAATCCGCTCCCGGCAAGCCGGGTAGTGGCCGCAGCGAAGGCCGCGCTGCCTCACCCGGAAGAGATGCCGGGCCTCATCGCACCTCCCCCATGCCTCCCGGCGTGCCCCGGGCCAGAGCCGCGCTGCCCCCAGTGCGGCAAGCGCTCCTGGCACACGATCTCCCGCACGGACCCAACCAAGCGGCCCCCGCACGGTGCCACGTTCGGACGACGGGGGCGTAATCTCTACCACTCGTCGGCCCTCCGGGCCGGGAGAAAATAGACATGTTTCCAGGGACGCGCTCGATGACTAGCGGTTGCTGGCAACGGTCGCGTACACTCCGGGCGAAGAGGAGAACGGCATCCTCAGTTCAAATCTCGGCACACCCACGCCTGCCGGCCATCCATATCGATGGACGTGACCAGGTGGACGCGCACGCCGGTGCCCAGGAGGCCGCGGGCAGCGCGGGGTTCATCGGTGAGGAGGTGGAGGATGGGTCCGGCTTTTTCGAGGCCTTCGAGGAGCGCGGGGTGGGCCTGGGAGAGGAGTTGGGCGTGGTCATCGGCCCAGGACGCCGCGGCGAGCAGTTGGCCGATTGATTCGCTGGCTTCGGAACGGCC
>CAYMWG010000596.1:0-1162 GCA_964393765.1 uncultured Phycisphaeraceae bacterium | reverse complement strand
GGCAACGGTGCAAGTGCGAATCGAGGACGCCAGCCACAGCGAGCGCAACATACACGGGAAAGACGGTCATCTGGTGTGACCCATGCACGGGTCCGACACCCGTATCGGGAAGCGAGTACTGTGCCGAAGACATCGTATGTCCCGTGCCTCTCGCGGCAGGTGCCTGCCCTGGCGGCGGTTGCGGCCTGTTCGTTCCGTGACAACTCTGGTAAGGCCTTGCATAGGATCGTTCGATGTCGATCCGGCCGCTTCGCGTTCTACGGGCTTTGGGTTTGCTCGGCGCGCTGTTGGTATGCTCAACTGTCGGTGCGGCACTCTGGGTGACCGTGGAGCACTTCCCCGGGCGGGCGTGCGCGGAAGCGATCGCGCCAACCCTGCACGCGGTGTTGCCCCGCGGGCGCACATGGAGCGGAGACGGCCCGAGCTATCCGTATTGGCGACCGCGCGAGCTGACAATCACTGACTCGGCTGGATTGCTGACGCGGTACCCAGGTGCTTTGTCCAGCGCTGTCAGCCCCTTGATACCAAAGACCGCCCTCGTGCTCTTGTCATGCCACCTTGGCATGTGTGTTGTTCTGCTCGTGGCGGCAACGCTTATCGGCCGGCCCGAGCATGCGCGCCGGGCACTCCGGGACGGGGGCGCAATACCCCTCTGCCGAGTTTGCCTCCGCGCTGCGCTGATCAGCGTGCCAGTCGCGCTTGTGCTTCCAGCCCTCGGGCAACTCGCTTGGCTCACATGGTGGAAGTTCGATCGCTTTGACGCCTTAGGATCCTTCGACGCGCCGGCGACATCGGCAGCACGCGACGGCTTCCCGGTTGCCCTCGGATGGTTCGGCGTCGGCGGGCTTTGGGCCGGCGTGATTCTGACCCACGCGATGGTCGTGGCATGGGCGATTGGTAAGGCCGCACAGTCAGACCCAGGGTTGCGCTGCCGGCTCGCGCTTTTGTGCAGCGCGTGCGGGTATCCACGATTGCAATCCGGCGGAACCTGCCCGGAGTGCGGCAGGGATTACGAACAGCAGCCGATATCTGAGTTTCGCGCGATATTCTGGGGCGTCTCATCCCCCAGACGATTGAGTCGTTGGGCTGTTCGCGCGGGAGTTGCGTTGTTGCTGCTCATACTTTGGATGTGGCCCCTCGTCGCGGCTCTTCCCGGACGAGT
>CAYMWG010000595.1:0-1169 GCA_964393765.1 uncultured Phycisphaeraceae bacterium | reverse complement strand
TGGCGCTGGTGCTCATCGACCTCTGGCAGTACGCCTGGCATGTGATGAATCACAAGGTGCCGGTGCTCTGGCGCTTCCACGCCGTGCACCACAGCGATGCCCAATTAGACGCCTCGTCGGGCATCCGTTTTCACGTCGGCGAGGTCGCGCTCTCGGGGCTCGCGCGGCTGGCGGTCCTCCCCGCCATCGGCGCGACTGTCGAGCACCTGGTCCTTTACGAACTCATCGTCACGCCCATCGTGCTCTTCCACCACAGCAACCTCCGCGTGCCCCGGCGGCTTGACCGCGTGCTGCGGCTGGTCATCGTCACGCCCTGGATGCACTGGGTCCACCACTCGCGGCTGCAACCCGAGACCGACAGCAACTTTTCCAGCGGCCTCTCGCTCTGGGACCGGCTCTTCCGCACCTTCCGCTTGCGCGATGACCCCAGCGCGATCAACCTCGGGCTGGATGGTTATGACCAGCACCGCTCGGGGACGCTGATGGGGATGCTCGCCAGCCCACTGCGGAAGAAGCCGGGCGCGAAGGTGGAATAACCGGGAGGGGCTTTCTGTTCCCCAAGGCACTGGAGACCCTTTCCCATGCCGACTCGCACCACCACCGTTCTTCCCGCCCACATCACCGTTCGTGCTGCAGCAAACCTCGCGGTCGGTATCACCGCCGCTGCGATACTCACTTTGAGCGGATGCTCCGACAGCAAGTCCGGCTCCGGCTCGGGGAGCAAGCCCGCGGGTTCGTCCTCGCCCGCCAGCGGCAGTGGGAGTGCGCCATCGGGTTCATCGCGGTGACGCTGGTGCATGCCCGTTACGCGTTGTGCCGCTGATAACCCGCCCCGCCGATTGCTGCCACGCGCGGCGGGTTGACAACCCGTGTTCGCTGATCATCCGCTACGCGAAGGAGCCGTTTTGATGTCATTCCGCCAGAAGTTGATGATGCTCGCCCTGATCCCCCTCGCCGCGGGAGCCGCGTACAAGCACCGGGAGACACTCTCCGCGCATGAGGAGTGTGCGGAGTGCAGCCTGTGCGACACGGCAGAGATCGCCGACTCGGACGAACAGCCCGCGCAGACCGGGAGCGGCGCGCGTCCACCGGGCGTTGCGGAGCCCCAAGCGCAGCCCGCCGTGCCCGACGACTTCAAGCGTGTGCAGCGGCCCGGGTCGGTGGACATC
>CAYMWG010000594.1:0-1173 GCA_964393765.1 uncultured Phycisphaeraceae bacterium | reverse complement strand
GCCGAGAGTACCCACACCGAGATCGAAGCGATCTCGGTGGCACGCGGCAGGGTCACCTTGGTGCAACCTGCCGCCGCGCGCCATGGAACTCATTCATGAGCGCGATGATGCGGGGATGAAATTTATGTGCTAACCCCGGAGATACTTTTCAAGGGCATCCGGCGAACCACGCGCCGAGGAACGCGAAGATGTCCGCCACGGTGCGACCATCCACGCGGTCAAAGTCGGCCCGGCATCCCGGTGGGCAGGGGTTCGTTGCGCAAGTCGCACCGGGCATCGGGTTCATTCCGAGTGCCGTGCAGGTGGCTGAGGTGACGATCGCACAAGCACCCGTGTCGGGGTTGCAGCACGCCCCGACCGGCACAACTGTTCCCTCGACGCGATAGGCCACAGGCAAGCTTGAAGTTCCCCCCGTCCAAGGGTCGGCGGGAAGCCCACCACCGGTCACTTGCTGTTGACGGAATTGCGAGGTCGTTCCGGAAACACTCCTGAACCAGCGGAAGTCCACATTCCCCGCGGGGATGGCGGTCAGTTCAGTCACGATCCAGTAGGCCGTCGCTGCTTCGAGGATCGGATGCGCGACCGAAGTGAAGGTCGTGACCGTGGAGAATGGATTGGTGATCTGCGGCATGGGCAGGTTCTCGCTCAGCGTCTCGATGGTTGCGCCGGGAGCACCGCCGGAATCCGCCGCGAGCCGGACGCGCAAGAAGTTCTGAGGTACAGCATTCTGCTGGGACAAGGGCAGGCGGATTGAGTCGAGCGTGTGCGCGGAGCAACCCACTTGGAACCGGACGGCCGTCCTGATGACGGTCGTGGTGAACGGCGGGATCGGGTGGATGATTGCGGCCGCGGCTCCAAGATTGAACTGTGGGTGGAATGTGTCGCCCGTGTCGAAGGTGTTCACCACTACGTCGGCGTGCGCCCGGGGCGGAGTCAGCGAAGCGAGCCCGAGCCCGATAGCGAAAACGGCGAGAGTGACGCGAATCGACATTTTGAACCCTTTCGTAGGAACGAACAGTTGGGAAATCGCGTTCCCGAGACGACCGCGTGAGGACCGGGCCGCGGAACCCCCGTCGTCAGGACGCTTCCTCGCGTAGCCTACAACAAAGGGGTTTGATTGTCAATGTTGTGTCGCGTCTTCACACTCGGAACACGCTGAGCGCATGAGATTCC
>CAYMWG010000593.1:0-1173 GCA_964393765.1 uncultured Phycisphaeraceae bacterium | reverse complement strand
ATACGGATTCCGGTTGAGCATTGCGCGCCACCCACCCGAACGGGGCGCTTGCGCGGGGTCGGATGATGTGGGATGATGTGGTCGGCACGGAGGCCGACGATGAACATCCGCGAGCGAGAGTGGGGAGAAGTCCAGGAACTCAGGGCACGCATCCGGCGCGAGAAGGACGCCGACCGGCGTGACCGACTGCGAGCGGTGGTGCTGGCCATCGAGGGTGAGGAGGCGTCCACCATCGCGCGGCTGCTGGGCCGCTCGCGTCGGCAGGTGCAGGGCTGGGCCTACGCCTATCGCGACGGGGGCATCGACTCGATCCACCCGCCCAAGGCTCTTGGCAAGAGGCCGCGTGTGCGTGGCGAGATCGCCGACAAGCTCAGAGCGCGTCTGAACGCGGGACCCACCCAGGGCGACAAGGTCTGCACCCTGCGCGGCAAGGATGTGCAGCGCATCCTGCGTGAGGAGATGGGCGTGAAGCTCTCGCTCAACGCGGCGTACGCGACGCTGCACAGGCTGGGGTACTCATGCCTCGCCCCGCGGCCGCGCCATGAGAAGCAGGACCTGGCGGCGCAGGAGAAGTTCAAGGCCCAACGCGCCCCCTTTTTGTCCGCACCGTCGGGCGGTTGATCGCCGCGTGCGGCCAGGGAGAGCGGGTCAGAGTGTTCTTCATGGATGAGGCCCGCTTCGGCCAGCAGGGCACCCTCACACGGATGTGGGCCCCAAAGGGCTCGCGTCCCACGGCGGTGAAGCAGACGCGGTACGAGTGGATGTACCTCTACGCGGCCGTCGAGCCCGCCACCGGCGCCAGCGTGGCGCTGCAGGCTCCATGCGTCAACACGGGCATGATGAACGCGTTCCTGAAGATGCTCGCAGATGAGATCGGCCCCAAGGACCACGCCGTGCTCATCATGGACCAGGCGGGCTGGCACAAGGCCAAGGCCCTCAAGGTGCCGAGCAATATCTGGATCCTGTACCTGCCGCCGTATTCGCCCGAGCTCAACCCCGTCGAGCGGCTCTGGGCCTACCTCCGAAGCCACTATCTGGCCAACCGCGTCTTTGACGACTACCAGCACCTGCTCGACGCGAGCGCAGAGGCCTGGCGGCAGCTCACCCCCGACCTGCTCCGATCCGTCTGTGCTTGCGACTACATCCCGCGCGATCCAATGCGGTGATCCGTAT
>CAYMWG010000592.1:0-1182 GCA_964393765.1 uncultured Phycisphaeraceae bacterium | reverse complement strand
AATACGGAGCGTGCACGATGGGCACGTGCACCAAGGGAAGCCCTTTGCTGCGCAACACGCCTTGCACGCTCGGCACCGACTGCGTCGAGAACCAGAACGTGCCGGTGTCATCGGGCTGTGACACCGGACTCGATTCGCTGCCTTCGACGGTTGACGACATCCCGGGTGCAGGCGAGTGCGAAGCGCGGCCCGAGAGCTGCTACGTCAACAACGGCCTGGCCGAGGGCGGCGACACGCTTAACGGCGAAGGATCGCCGAGCGACGTGAACATCAACGCGCAGTTCTGCACTCCCGCGAACGCCAACCCTGCCGTCAACTCGGCGTCCGGTTTTGGCGGCCCCTCGCGAGTGCGCCGGCAGGGTGCGGCGTTCGTGAACGTCCCGTCGATCCCGTGACCTGATTCACCGGCAATGCCCGGCCGCAAGAGCGGCCGGGCATTGCGACCAGTCGGCCCGCAAGGGCGCAACCGCGGCGGCCCGAACTTGATTCCGGCCGCCGCGTCTCGTTTGCTCCGCCCCCTACATCGAAAGGACAGGAACATTTGCCCGAGCCCGGGGAAACAGCCCCTGTCGCGAGGGCGCGAACGAAAGGAGGAGTCCATGGCGAAGCGATTCGAGGGAAGGACGGTCATCGTTACGGGAGCGTCGAGCGGCATCGGCGAGTCTGCCGCACGCATGTTCGCGGCCGAGGGCGCCAACGTGGTGCTGGCGGCACGTAGCGCGGCGGCCCTCGAGCATCTGGCCTCGGAGATCGCGGCCGCCGGCGGTGTCGCAATGGCGGTGCCCACCGACGTTTCGGACAGTGCAGCGTGCGCGCTGCTGCTCGAATCCGCGCAGGCCAAGTTCGCGGGCGTCCACGTGCTCGTCAACAACGCGGGCTACAACTTCCGAGGGCCGGTCGAGGAAGCTCCGAGCCTTGAGCTCGCGCGCATCATCGACGTGAATCTCAAGGCGCCGATCGTGCTCACGCGCCTCGCGCTGCCCTACCTTCGCCGTTCGGGCAAGGCGGCCATCGTCAACGTCGCGTCGATCGCGGGCCGCATTCCGTTGCCCTACGAAGCCACCTACTCGGCCACCAAGTTCGGGCTGCGCGCGTTCGCTCTCGCGCTCGGCGAGGAGCTGCGCGGCACCGGCGTCATCTCGTCGGTGGTGTCGCCGGGCCCCGTCGAGACGGGCTTCATCC
>CAYMWG010000591.1:0-1184 GCA_964393765.1 uncultured Phycisphaeraceae bacterium | reverse complement strand
TAGTGAGGGGACACGGAACCCTTCTGGACACTCTTGACTCGTCAACTTCGGAGGCCTCAGCATGTCTACTCAACGCATCATCGGTATCGTGCTTCTGGTCGTCGGGATCGTACTGGTCGTGATTGGGATAAACGCCTCAGATTCGGTGGTGGATCAGGTGTCTGAGACCTTCACCGGTCGGTTCACTGACAAAACCACCTGGTATCTCGTTGGCGGCATTGGCACCGCGGTGGCGGGCCTGTTGATGCTTGCGTTGCCGTGGGGCCGCAAGCGGGCCTGAGTCCGCTGAGAACACACTTTTATGCAGGCCCCGTTGCTTCGCGCAGCGGGGCCTGTTCTCATTTGGTGGGAGAAGCCGACCCCGCTCGCCAACACCGGCCGGTGTGCGAATGATCGCCCTGCCAATGTCTACCCTCCCCGAAGCCCGCAACCTCCCACGCCGCACATTTGCGATCATCTCGCACCCCGATGCTGGCAAGACCACGCTGACGGAAAAGTTGCTGCTCTATGGCGGCGCATTGGGCCTGGCCGGCTCGGTGACGGCCCGAAAGAACCAGCGGGCGACCACCTCGGACTGGATGGAACTGGAGCGGCAGCGCGGCATCTCCATCAGTTCGACCGTCCTGCAGTTTGATTACGGCGGCTGCCGCGTGAACCTGCTGGACACGCCGGGGCACAAGGACTTCTCCGAGGACACCTACCGCGTGCTCACGGCAGTCGATGCCGCGGTGATGGTGATCGACGCGGCCAAAGGCATCGAGCCACAGACGTTGAAACTGTTTGAGGTATGCCGTCGCCGGGGCGTGCCGATCTTCACGTTCATCAACAAACTCGACCGGCCCGCGCGGGACCCGCTGGAACTGCTCGACGAGATCGAGCGCGTGATGAGCATCGAGGCCTTCCCGGTGAACTGGCCGCTGGGCAACGGGCCGGACTTCCGCGGCGTGTTCGACCGGCTGGACCGCAAGGTCCACCTGTTCGAGCGGACAGTGGGCGGCGCGTTTGTCGCCCCCGTCGATGTGATGGGGCTCGACGACCCGAAGGTGCGGGAGCGGCTGGACGAGCGGGTGTACCGCGAGACGCGCGAGCAGATCGAGATGCTCAACAGCGCGGGGGCGGCCTTCGACCCCGCGGCGGTGCTGGCGGAGAAGATCACGCCTGTGTTCTTCGGCAGCGCGATGAAC
>CAYMWG010000590.1:0-1194 GCA_964393765.1 uncultured Phycisphaeraceae bacterium | reverse complement strand
CGACCATCGCCCCTTCCCCGCCACCCCCCCCACCAGCCGCGCTGGCAGCGCGCGAGCCCGCGGGTGCCTCGCACTTGCGGATCGACACGACGTTCTCCCCGAGGCGGAGCGTCAGGCCGCTCTGGCGGAGGTGGTACTGAAGTGCCTCGCCGATCTCGGCATCGACAAAGTCGAGGACCCGCGAGCGTCCTTCGATGAGCGTCACGCGGACGCCCAGTTGCGTCAGTATCGACGCGTACTCGGTGCCGATGACGCCGCCGCCGACGATGATCATCGTGGAGGGCAGCGCGGGCAGGTGCAGCAACTCGTCGGAGGTGATGATCTTGAGTCCGTCGAAGGCCACGTCCGCGGCCCGAGCAGGCGTCGTTCCTACTCCGATGACGATCCGCACGCCCTTGATGAGTTCGCTTGAGTGCGGGCCCTGCACCTGCACCGTGTGCGCATCGGCAAACGAGCCCAGCCCATAAATCAACTCGATCCCGTTGCTGAAAAAGTGGTGGCGGACAACGTCAATCTCGGCCTTGATGACCCGCTGGCAGGAGTTGAGCAGGCCCTGGAGCTGGGTCTTGCGGTCAAGGTGCTGAAACATGTCCGTGCCCTGGCGCTGCGCACCCACGAGGGCCAGCACCGCCTCTCGCAGTGCCTTGCTGGGGATCGTCCCCGTGTTGATCATTGCCCCGCCGACCACCTGCGCCTTCTCGATGACGCAGACGCTCTTGCCGAGTTTCGCGGCCTGTATGGCCGCTCGCTGCCCGCCGGGCCCTGATCCAATGACGACAAGGTCGAAGGTTCGCATTGCGGGCGGAGTGTATCGGATGCGGGGGGAAGCGGCGCACCCGCGACGCGCCTCTTTCAACTCTGCTGCCCTCCCCCCATACACTCCGCCCATGAACTGGCCCGTCTCCCGCGTCCGCTCGACCTTTGTGGACTTTTTCAAGAAGCAGCACGCCCACACCTTCGTGCCCTCATCGCCCGTGGTCCCGCACGACGACCCGACGCTGCTGTTCACCAACGCGGGGATGAATCAGTTCAAGCCGCTGTTTTTGGGGCGGGCCGAGCCAGGCTCAGCACTGTTCGGCATGAAGCGGGCCGTCAACAGCCAGAAGTGCATCCGCGCTGGCGGCAAGCACAACGACCTCGATGATGTCGGCAAGGACACCTACCACCACACCTTCTTCGAGATGCTCGGCAACT
>CAYMWG010000589.1:0-1195 GCA_964393765.1 uncultured Phycisphaeraceae bacterium | reverse complement strand
ACTTGTGTGTGTAGGGCGGGGGGGGGGAGCGGCACGGAGGATCGGCATGATGCGTTGGTGCAAGATGGTGTCCGGGCTGGCGTGCCTGCTCCTGTGCGGGTCGTGCGGAATGACCGTGCATGAGCCAGAGAACGTGAGCGACCCGGTCAGCGTGTTCATCGCGGACCACGGGGTGCATTCGAGTCTGCTCCTGCCCCGTGAGGACGGCAAGATCGCCCAATACGCGTACTCGCAGTGGCACTGGGCCGCGCTGGATCACGACGATTGGTACCGCTCGCCGTTTGCGATGGTCATCCCGAACACGGGAACGCTGGGATGGCGCGACTTTGAGGGTCCGTGTGATTGCGATTGCGTGCGCGACCGCCTACAGAAACTCGGTCGCGAGCCGCCGATGCAGGAGTTGTACGAGGTCCGCGTGGAGCGCACCGAGGCCAGGCGTGTGCTGGCGCAACTTGATGCCCGCTGGGCATCGCAGAGCGGGGGCTCGGTGTTCAACGAGAAGCGGGGAATGACGTTCGTGCGCGATGCCACCTCCTACTCGCTCGCCAACACCTGCAATCAGGAAGTCGCGGAGTGGCTGAAGGAGATGGGCTGCCGCGTCACCGGCATGGCCAAGACGGCGGATATCACCGTGCGGACCGCCAAGGGCCCGGCAAAAAGGTCCACCGTCATGAAGGCGGGAGAGGCCGTGCCGCCGGGGGCTGGCAAGTTCTAGAGTCCCGGCTTTCCGCCGCGGCGCGCTTTCGGCTACCATTTCCGCGTTCGCAGAGTCCGGCGGGTCGTCCGTCGGGCGGCAACAGAGCCGTTGGCAAGCCTTGCCCGGGTGTTTGGCGGCGGTTCACACGATTGATGGTTTTCCTGGGCAAAGGCTCGAGTGACGAATGAAGATCTACGTCGGGAATCTGCCGTTCAGTGTGAATGATGAGGGCTTGCGGACCGCGTTCTCGGCCCACGGGAGCGTGACCTCCGCGCAGATCGTGATGGACCGGGAGACGGGCCGGCCCCGCGGCTTTGGCTTCATCGAGATGTCCAACGACGATGAGGCCCGCAAGGCCATCGCCGCGATGAACGGCAAGGACCTCGACGGCCGGCAACTGGTCGTCAACGAGGCCCGTCCGAAGGAAGCCGGCAGCGGCGGCGGTGGTGGTGGCCGCGGCGGCTTTGGCGGCGGCGGCGGTGGTGGCAGCCGCGGTGG
>CAYMWG010000588.1:0-1198 GCA_964393765.1 uncultured Phycisphaeraceae bacterium | reverse complement strand
CTAGTGAGGAACCCCGCTCTGGAGAGCGGGGCCACCAAAGGCAGGGCCACCAAAGACATCGAGCGCGGCATCGGCGCGGGCGAGCCAGCCCGAGACGCGGTCGC
Organism: uncultured Phycisphaeraceae bacterium; assembly: GCA_964393765.1. GTDB lineage: Bacteria > Planctomycetota > Phycisphaerae > Phycisphaerales > UBA1924 > JAHBXL01. The sequence goes on along the minus strand of CAYMWG010000588.1, from coordinate 1,094 downwards.
GAGCGTCGCGGCCGCGGGAACGCTCGACGGTGTCGAGCAGCAGGTTGCGCAGTTCGGCGGAGCGGTAGAGGTCGGCGGCGGCGGGGGCCGGTGCAGCGGACGGATCGGTGAAGTCCGCGAGACTTCGCGCGTGCAGGAGTGCGATGCGGGACTGCTCATCGAGCGCAGCGCGGAGGTCGTTCATCGCCGCGATGTCGGCGACGGCGATGGCGGAGGCGGAGCGAACGAGCGCGTAGGGGGCGAGGACGGCGTTTCGCTGGGCATGGATGGCCGCGCGGAGTGCAGGATCGCGCTCGGCGTCGAGGCGCTCGTGCAGGTCATCGAGTGCCGCGGCATCTTCGAGCACTCGCTCCGATGAGAAGTTGGGATCGCCGCCGGCAATATCGATGAGTGCGGGCTCGCGCGCGCTGAGTGCATCGTGGACGGCCTCGCGGTGGGGGGCGGGTGCGCCTGCGAGTTCGATGCGGAGCGCGGCGATTCGTTCCGTCAGTTCGGCGTTCTGCGCTGAATGCACGCGCGCCAGGGCGACGGCGGTGCGCTGGCGAGCATCGTGCATGCGGACCTCGCCGAGCGATGCGGCCTGCGCGAGGGTGAGGGGGGCGAGTGCGGACGTGTTGGCGGCGAGGGACTCGACGTTGGCGAGGTTCTGCGTGGCGACATATGTGGCCGCGGCGGGCGTGGTGCATGAGGCGAGGGCGGGGACGGAGGCGCAGAGGAGCGCAGCGAGAACGCGAGTGAGCATGGAAGTTTCCCCCAGAGAAAGGACACGGACGGGATGCCCTTGATACCACGAGACGGACATGGGCAAAGAGGCCCGATGGACGAAGGAAACGAACTGGGGGGAAAGATAACAAATACCGATCAATATGTCAAGTAAATGTTTGGTATTTCTACTGGTCATTCCCAGCGATCGAGGGCGAGGGGTTACCTAGACTTGGCCCCAATGACGAAGCGGACTCACGCCGCGGATCGATCTCGATTTCGAAGAGGCGAGCAATCGCGTAAGATATTGAAGGGTCAAGACTTATGGAAGCCGGGATTGTCGGTCTGCCCAACGTCGGCAAGAGCACGCTCTTCAACGCCCTGACCAAGGC
>CAYMWG010000587.1:0-1199 GCA_964393765.1 uncultured Phycisphaeraceae bacterium | reverse complement strand
GGATGGTAGGGGGTGACTGCGAGGAGCCCAATCTCCCCCGTCCCCGACGGGGGAGAAGTCGCCGCAGGCGACAGAGGGGGCCCTTTCCCGTGCCATCGACTTTCCAGTCGATGTTCGGGCGCAGCCCGAAATCTTCGGCCCCTCACCCCGATCCCTCAACTCTCTATTCCACTATCCTTCCTGCATGTTCTTCGGCCTTCTCTACTCCCTCATCCCGCTCACCATCCTCCTCGCGATGGTCGTGGTCGCGGCGCGCGCGATCTGGCTCACGGTCGTCCCGCCGCGGCGCTGCGTCAAAGAAGCGTCCTGCGAGAAGTGCAAGTACCCGGTTGCCGGCCTCTCCACCTGGACCTGCCCGGAGTGCGGCTCACACCTCCTGACCGTCGGCATCGTCACGCGGGCCATGGAGATGCGCCGCCGCGGCGGCTATGTGGGCGCGATTGGCGGCCTGTTGTTTCTTCTGTTGATCGTCATCTTGATCGGTCTCTGGGTTGTGGTCGCGACGCTGGGCGACAGCGTGGGTTTGTTCGGATTCAGGATCGTGACCCAGACGGTGACGCTCACGCCCGCCTCGGGCGCGTACCCACCCCTGACTTTCGAGATGGAGCAGGACTGGACCAAGGGAGCGAGCGCGGCTTCCGTCATCGTCCGGTCCGCGCCGGCTTCAAGTTCCTCCGACCTGCACATCATTTACTCGCCCGGCGCGACAATCACAAGCGTGGACGCCGATGGAACCGTGCGCCAGAGCAACGTCGACTCGGACGCGGTCACGGCATGGCTGAGCGGACAGGGAATCGACGCAGCCAGTTCTGCTGTTATCACGGAGGTCGCTGAACTCACCGCCTACCTGCAAAGCCCTCCCACGTCGGCCGGCGTGATGCCCACCTCAGCCGACCTGCAGAGTTTCAGCATTGGCCCGATGTCCAGCACCTCCCGCACCATCGCTCAGAACGAGTCCGCGTACTTCTGGTTCCTGGCGCTCATGTGGGGCATCCCCGGCGCGGGCCTCATCCTCTTCGTGCTCTTCACGGTGCTGATCGTCCGCCGCCGCCGAAGACTCCTTCGCGCTGCCGAAGCGGCGGAGCCGCCTCATCACGGCACATCGCGCCCGGACACGCCGCCGATCGTGTGCAGCACCTCAACCCCCGAGCCGTGAAAACACCCGGGCCACAAGCCGTCGCCGGTCGGGTAGACCGCCT
>CAYMWG010000586.1:0-1209 GCA_964393765.1 uncultured Phycisphaeraceae bacterium | reverse complement strand
CGACGGTGGGAGGAGCAACCAGGCTTCCCGCCGGTGCATCGGGCAAGCCCGGCCCGGATCGCACGATGCGCAGCCACCCCAGCCAGGCGAACAGGGCCGGGCTGCGCGCCTCGCGTGCCAGTCGGCAGGTCAACAGACCCTCCGCCACAAGCGCGCCCGTGGGTCCGCCCGCGCCCACCATCGCCGGAGCAAGCCTTTCCAGAACAGGCTCCGCGGCCTGAAAATCACACCGTTCAATCCGGACGCGCGCGCGCCACAGTTCGACCGCGGCCTGTTCCAATGCCAGCGGGAGATTGAGCGCGCCCAAAGTCTGGGTTGGAACCTGATCGAGCGAGATTACGATTCGCTCAGAGGCCGGCCCTTCGCCGGCCACAACGACAATCCCTCCCGGCCCGGCCGTTTCCACGATCCCTCCGATGCGCCGGGACTGCTCGCCGGGGGCGGAAGGCCGGAGGTCGACGCCCGGGCCTTGCGCCAGAGCAGGGGATGGAAGGTTCAGCGCCAAAACGACTGCAACGGTGCGCATGAAGCCGACTAACCGTCGGCATGCCCTAGGCTGCCGATGGTCCGAGGTTTCAGGCGTGTGGGTGTTCATCCGAGCCGAAGTCCCGGTGGGGGTGCGTGCCGCCCGCGTCCCATCAGCGCGGGCCGGGCACATGAGCATATGTTCCGCCCGAGTCCGCCGCGATACGGCGCATGAGTTCCTCGGCGGCCGTGTCCACGAACGTGATGCAGTGGATGGGAACCTTGCGGTTTCCGGAGTTCTTGACGGCGATCTGGTCGGCCACGATCTCATTGAAGTGGCCGTCGGTCATGAAGTAGATGGCATCGGGCGCGGGCTTCAGGCCAAGCACGATCTCGAATCCAGGCCAAGGCTCCGTTCCGCCCGCGGATTCAACCGCGGCGATCTTCTCCATAGCCCATCGTTTGCCCGCTTCGGTACCGTCCATCCACCTGGTCCTGTCCCCCAGCGGGACAGCATCGGACTGGAAGCAGATGACCACGAAACTCATGTGGTCGAGCATCGCCTTGATCGATTCGCCCAACTCGGACTTGAGCGCGGCGAGTTTTTCGCCGCGCATCGAGCCCGACACATCGACGATGTAGGCGAAGCGGGAGCCTCGAGCCTCGACGCCGAAGAAGGATGCTGCGCCCCCGCCTCCGCCCGCGCCGATGCCCATGCCGTCGCCGATGTCTCCGCCGCCCGCC
>CAYMWG010000585.1:0-1218 GCA_964393765.1 uncultured Phycisphaeraceae bacterium | reverse complement strand
CCCCCTCTCCATTATCTTTGCGGGCGAAGGATCGCGCGGCGACCTGTAGCCGGACGTGCCCTGAGTCTTTGTCGTCAACCACGCGAACCCATCGCTGGGCCTGGGCGGGCTTGGCGGGCGGTTCGGTGTTCGCCGATGCCAACGCGACTGAGCCGAGGGCAAGGCCCAGAACCGGGATCAACGACGCCCAACGTGGGGTGCGCATGAGGAAAACTCCTGTGGGCCGTCCGCGGCGGACTAGTGGCCGCGGCGGGCAACCATTTGGTACATCTTTGGGGGCTGGTCGGTTACGATTCCAGAGATTCCGGGGGAAGATCGGAGTCGGCGCCATGAAAGACATCGTTGTTTCCACGCGCTCGAGCGTCACCGTCCCGCGAGGCTGTCCCAGGCCGCGGTGAGCCGCTTGGTCGAGACCGGCACGGCGGCGCGGAGTTCCTGGGCAAAGAGCGAAACGCGGAACTCCTCGATGAGCCAGCGGAACTCGGCGATGGGCGGTGGCGCGCTGTCGGCTGGCGCTGCGCTGCGCGAGGCCGCTTCGAGTTCCAGCCAGGCACGCCAGAAGGGCGCGACCTCGGCGAGTTTCTGGCTATCGCGCACCAGCGAGTACGGTGGGTCGGCGGCGATGCGTTCGATGCGCAGCCGCATGGCACGGAGATAGATGGGGGTGCGGGAGAGCCATCGCCACGGGGTTTGCGAGAGAAAGCCGGGGAACACGAGGCGCTGGAGTTGGGCCCGCATGTCTGCCAAAGCCTGATCCCACGAGGGTGGGGCCTGCACGGCGAGCGCGGCGGCAAGTGGCTGGTATTCCTTGAGCAGTTCCTCGACAAGCGAGCACGCCTCGCTGCCTGCGCGCCCCAGTTGGTTCCAGCCCGCATCAAGCCGCTTCTCAAAGGCGAGTTTGGTGCGGATTTCGTGGGCGGGGATCAGCAGCGCGGGCACGGGCGAGCGCGGGTTCTGGTCCGGGCCGAACACGCGGTCGCCGACCACCTCTGTCATCTCGTCGAGGAAGCGGTCGGGGCGATCGATCCCGGCATACAGCAGGCGGAGGCGCTCGATGCCGGGGCGATGCTCGATGAGCGAGCGCACCTGATCGCTGATCTGAATGAGGAGGAGACGCTTGAGGCCGTCGCGCGTTGCCGAATCGGCCGCGGCCTTGGTGTCGAACAGGCGGAGCGCGGCCCGCCTCGTGCCCCCCCGGCCGCCCGGATGTTCCTCTTC
>CAYMWG010000584.1:0-1222 GCA_964393765.1 uncultured Phycisphaeraceae bacterium | reverse complement strand
GAATAGAGGTTGAAGCGCAGCCGAGAGGGCAGGAGCGAGGCCGAACGAGCCCCCCTCGCTGCAGCAGACAGGGCGGGGGGCGGGCATGATGGCTCACCGTTGATACCGTTGTTGCTCGACGTGCACTCGCTATGGGCCGGTACGCCGTCCGTTGCTGAGGAATCCGAATACGGCATCAACCAGTCATGTATCGACTACAAGCACAAACTGGGCTCACTGTCTTGGAAACAACCCGATCCACTCATCATGGTCCGCATGTAAAATCGGTATTGAGTTGTTCGGCGCTCTATGTTGAAACACAACTACGAACCCACTATCGCCGAAACCCTTCGGGCGCTTTGCGTCCGCGATCTTGCCATAGTGAAGAAGTCGGGCGCGGTCTGTAGTGGTGAAGTGGGCACACTCCTCGGCGAACACGTTGTCGGTTTCATTCAACTGATGAGCGTGCACAAGCTCGATGCTTGTCTCCTCCTTGATTCGCTTCATTGCCTTAAGTGATGCCGCGACGAGGATCAGATATACCGTGCCGACGCCGGCAAGAAGCGCCCCGAACGACGTTACGGGGTCATTCCAAGCCTCGCACACTTGCTTACCTGTTGCACTGAAGTCGTCCAGCAACACGACTACATCGTCTGCGCCGAGTCGATCGCGATCGCGTTCCGGGAGATTCGGGCGTCGAAACAGCTCGCTGCGGGTCAGGAAGAGAGGGTTATACTTCGCCGCACCAAGCCTGTTAGCGACTCGAAAATGATGGAGCATTGCATCGCCGCTCTCTCCCGCGCTTCCTGACATAGCACAGAACGCCCACTTCCCCTTGCGCTGTGACGGCATCGCGTTCCAGTCGCTCAAACTGGCCAGCGCCTCGCGATACGCTCCATAGATGTGGCTCTGTCCGAAGTACTCGACGACGTCAAGAATGCGAGCCGCAACATCACGGTCCGCTTCCGCGAACTGCTCAAGCCAGCTGGTGATCGCTACATTGTCGATTCCGGCGCGGTACGAACTAAATCGATCAATCCACTTTCGCCGCCGCTTTTCGTTGATTTTGGCCCCGGGCTGATGCGGATTTCTCACTTGTCAGCCCTCCGCCCGAGAGCCTTCAGCTTCTCCCGAATCAGTTGGGCGAGCGATTCAAGTCGCGTCCACATCGCCTCCTCTCCGTAGTATTCATCGACATCGATGTCGTTGATCTGCGCGTAGAGGTTGTCTACGGTCTTCAAGA
>CAYMWG010000583.1:0-1223 GCA_964393765.1 uncultured Phycisphaeraceae bacterium | reverse complement strand
GCCCAGACCGGCGCGTGCTGCACCGGGGGCATCTGCATCGTGACCGATGCGGCGTCGTGCGCGGGCGGCAACAACAGTTTCCAGGGACCGGGCTCCGTGTGCAACTCGGAGGGCAACAACACCGAGCCCTGCTGCCGCGCCGACTTTGATCAGAACGGCACCGTCGCCGTGCCGGACATCTTTGCGTTCCTCGCCTCGTGGTTCGCGGGCGCTGACAACGCCAACTTCGACGGCATGGGAGTCGATCCGACCGTGCCCGACATTTTCGCGTACCTCGGCGCGTGGTTCGCCGGCTGCGACTGACGCCTTCACATCGATTGCACTCATCCAGAACCCGGGGGCTTCGGTCCCTGGGTTCTTTCATTTTCGGCTGGAACCAGCACCACCGCGGACACACAATACCCCCGCATGGACGGGACCTACGACCTCACGCCCGACCCCGCCGCGCCACGATTGCCGGGCGCGGTGGTCCTGCGCGAGGATGTCGAGGGCGTCGTGGGCGCCCTCGCCGCGGACCTCATGCTCCATGCGCTCAACTGCATCCGCGTCTTTGGCGACTTCCACCTCGCCCTCTCCGGCGGCTCCACGCCCCTCCCGCTCTACCGCCGGTTGATGATCGATCCAGTGTTCCGCGAGTTCCCGTGGACCCGGACGCATGTGTGGATGGTCGATGAGCGGCGCGTCCCGTCCGACGATGAGCGGAGCAACTTTCTCGCCATCAACGAGACCATCGGCCTGCACTCGGGCATCCCCGCCGAGCAACTCCATCCCATGCCCGCGATGACCGACGCTGCCGATCTTGCCTATCAACGCGAACTGCGCGAGAGCCTCGGCTGGCGCGAGAAGGGGCACGACCGACTCGACTTCGTGCTGCTGGGCGTGGGCACCGATGGCCACACCGCCTCGCTCTTCCCGCGCTCGCCAGCGCTCATGGCCGACATCACCGCCGCCGTCCCGGCGCAGTCGAGCCTCAACGAGCCGCGCGCCGAACTCGTCCGCCTCAACACCGGCCCCGCCGTCACGCCCCCCGACCGCGTCACGCTCTCGCTGCCCATGATCAACGCCAGCCGGTTCATCGCCGTGCTGGTCACCGGCGAGGGCAAGCGCCCCATCGTCGAGCGCATCATCCGCGCGCATCTGGCCCCGGGCACCGCGCCGGAAAGCCCGGCCGACCTCCCTATCCTCGCCATCCGCCCGCTCGCCGGCGAACTGCGGTGGTACAT
>CAYMWG010000582.1:0-1229 GCA_964393765.1 uncultured Phycisphaeraceae bacterium | reverse complement strand
CATCCTGTTCTATGGGCACTACGACGTGCAGCCGGTTGACCCGGTGGGCTTGTGGGAGTCGGGTCCGTTCGAGCCGGTGATCAAACCCGCGGACGGGAAGGGCGGGCCGGGGGAGCGGATCGTCGCGCGGGGCGCGTGCGATGACAAGGGCCAGGTGATGATGTTCCTCGAGGCGCTGCGGGCGTGGAAAGAAGCCGGGGGCACGGTGGCGGGCAGCGCGCGGTTCACGGTCCTGCTGGAGGGCGAGGAAGAGTCGGGCTCGGTCAACCTTGACCGCTACCTGCGGAAGCACGCGGAGCGTTTCCGCGGTTGCGACGTCTGCCTGATCTCCGACACGGGGATGCTCTCGCGGGAGCAGCCCGCGATCACCTACGGAGTCCGCGGCCTCACCTACACCGAGGTCAAACTCCACGCCGCCGACCAGGACCTGCACTCGGGGCTTTGGGGCGGGCGCTGCCCCAACCCCAACAACGAGTTGGTGAAGGTGCTTGCGCAACTTTGGGACAACGACCGGCGGGTCACGATTCCGGGCTTCTATGACGCGGTGCGGCCGCTGGGCAAGGACGAGCGCGCGGCGTGGGCGAAACTCCCCTTCAGCGCGGCGGACGCCCTGAAGAAGATCGGGCTGCCGCCGGAGGCGGATATCGGCGAGGCCGGGTACACGGCGATGGAGCGCGAGTGGGCACGCCCCACGGCCGAGATCAACGGCATCTTCGGTGGCTATACGGGCGCGGGCGCGAAGACCGTGATCCCGGCGTGGGCCGCGGCGAAGATCAGTTTCCGGCTGGTGGCGGACCAGGAGCCTCAGAAAGTTACCGATGCGTTCTTCGCTTGGTGCAAGGACCGCACACCGCCGGGGTGCAAGTGGGAGTTCCACCTGCACTCGGGTGGCGACCCTGCGACGGTGAGGACGGATTCGGTGTATCTGAAGGCGGCGGCGGAGGCGATCCAGAAGGCGTGCGGAGTGCGGCCCTCGCTCATCAAGAGCGGCGGGTCGATCCCGGTCGCCGGACAACTGAGGGCCATCTGCGGTCTTGAGACAGTGTTCATGGGCTTCGGGCTGGATGATGACCGGGTGCATTCGCCCAACGAAAAGTTTGAACTGGAGTGCTACCGCATGGGGGCGCGGTCGCACGCGTGGTTCATCGAGCAACTGCGCTCGATGCGGTAGCGTCGGCCCTTGGATTCGATCCGCGCGTGCGCGGTATGCTCGATCTGTAAGCCATGAC
>CAYMWG010000581.1:0-1233 GCA_964393765.1 uncultured Phycisphaeraceae bacterium | reverse complement strand
AGGAGCGGGGCCACGAAGAGGAACGGTGCCACCAAGAGGAGCGGGGCCACGAAGATCATGCCCTCTCGAACGCGATCGCCACACTTCCCGTGCGCCTGCGCGAGGTCGTGGTCCTGAAGCACATCGCGGGGCTGACGTTCGACCAGATCGAACTCGCTACAGGAGTGAATCGCAACACCGCCGCGGCCCGGCATCGAGCCGCGCTCACGTTCCTGCGTGCGGCACTCGAGCCCGTACCCCCCAGACTCCCCGTATCACCCGCCTGCCCGCCCCGGCACGCCAAGGATTGGTGCAACATGCCTGACCTCGATACGAACGCCGATCCTCATTGCCCGCTCGAATCACAACTCGACGCGTGGGGCAAGCGCGAGGGCTCACGCCTCGTCGAGCCCGCGCCGCGGTTTCTGAACGTTGTTCGCGCCGCGAACTTGTCGCGCCTCAGCCGTCGTTTCATCGGTGCTCTGTCGCTCGCGGCGGTGCTCGCGCTCGTCGCCCTCATTGCGCTCCGCCCTGACACTCAGTCGCCCACCCAGCGCCCGCAAGTTCCAGGTCCGGTCGCCACCCGCACAGACGGCCCCCGCGCCACGACCGCCGGTTTGGGACGCACGGCCGATGTCGAGACGGTCCTCGATCTGCTTTTCGTCCAGCCGCGATCCCCCGCTTTGCCGCCCGCGCGTCCAAGCGACGCCTACTGCGCCGGGTGCATCGATGAACTTCTTCGCATCTGATGCTCCTGGTGGGCCGGCACTCCGTGCCAGCCGTCCCAAGCGCCTTACAGCCGGCGCGTTATAAACGCGCTCATCGCCCGCCCGAGGCGCAGCACGAACAGCGTGTGCGGTATGGCTCCGATACCGCGGAGTCGCCCTTGGAGCGCATCGGTGTCCGCAGCGCCGGCGCGGGTCTTGACCTCCACGATACCTCCATCGTGGTCGCGCAGGTACGCCGCGACACGCCGCTCGTTCCAAGGCATCTGTGCCAGCACCTCGAACGACGAGACCATCGGAGTTGCGCCGGGGCCATCGGCGGTGAGCAGGCCAAGCCCCGTGCAAAAGCCCCGCAGCCCGGTCGTGCGGCAGATCACTCCGAGCAACCCGGCGCGCTCGACCGCATCATCAGCCTCAACGAGGTGCGAGCCTACCTGGCCGATAGGCGGGTCCCCGGCCTCGCCGGTGAGCGTGTGGACCCGCGTGCCAGAGACCGCCGTTGCGCGAAGCGGTTGCTCTCCCGCCAGAC
>CAYMWG010000580.1:0-1241 GCA_964393765.1 uncultured Phycisphaeraceae bacterium | reverse complement strand
CTTCATTCTCTTTGCGATAAGCGGGGGACCACAGTACGCCCAGCGTGTGGAAGAAAACTGATTCGGCCAGCGTGTAGGCGTCGAGTGAGAACGCATGACCGTCTTTACAGTGGAGTTTCTTGTTCGCGGCGGCGCATACCGCGGCGAGTAAGGCATTTTCAATGTTTGGTTGGATAGCGTCGCCGTTGAGCATCCCTTCCTTCCGGATGCGGAGCGGGAAGAACTGGGAACTTCCATTTCCTAGCGTGTCGGCGAGACAATCAGTGATGAGCCCACGATCATACTCGATCGTCGTGAGTCGTTGCCTTGATTCCAAGAACATGTTGCCCGGAAAGACGCTCTTCGCAAACTCCTCACGTGCTCTGGCGATTATCCCCGATGTGGGCTCGTAGTAGACCCATCTCACATCAAACGGGCGAAAGAGAACACGTCTGATGTTGTCGGTCTCAAATCCGAGTTTGATGAGCTTCGCGCGGACGGTTTCTGGGTGTTCGCCAGCGGGTGCGTGCGATGCCGCGGGTTCAGAATCGAGCAAATCGGCCCACGCGATTCCGGGATCGCAGTATCGACGGAGCCGCCGCTCCAGCGCATCCCTGTCGATGTCGAGCACGAGCTCGCCCGAGTCGGCTTTGAGGCCCGAGTAGTAAACAGGGTAGAGCTCATGAAGCGAATACCACGCCGTGTAGTTGCTCGCATCGTCACGGGGCCGGATCACAAAGCGAGAGGCAAGGTCCGGCTTGATTCTCGTGTATCCGCGCGGGCTCGCCGGGGTGCCGCTGCTGGCGAGAAGCTGATCGCGTTTGGAGTTCCCTGTGCCCCAGAGATCGCGGTAAAGCACCGTTGCGTTCGCCGTGGTTCGCTTGCCTGTCTCACCCCTTCGAACGAGCGTGGCGATCGCTGTACCGACTTGAATACCGACGGGTTGTTGATCGGTTGTGAACATGGACTGGTCCGGCTTGCCGTCGGGCGTTCGCTTGCCCGTCCGGTACTTGTCGCCGTTGCAGTTATCGACGATCATCAGGTCAAAACTACGCAGGAGTTTCTGTCGCATCACGGGGTGCGAGAGCCCGTCCAGCCAGGAGTAGTTGGAAATGTACGAGACGATGCCTCTTCCGGCAGCCTCCGCGATGCGCCGTTCCGCAAGCCGGAAGAAGCGGATGTACAGGTCATTGAGCGATCGTGTCGTCGCTCCGAACTCAGCGATCCCTTCGTAGTACGGATCGATCAGACTCGCTTCTTCC
>CAYMWG010000579.1:0-1242 GCA_964393765.1 uncultured Phycisphaeraceae bacterium | reverse complement strand
CAACTGGGGGCGCAACGGGGGGCGCAACCGGATCGCTCGCCTTGGTGATGGCCGCGGCGAGTTTGTCCTTGCCGGGCCAGCCCTGGAAGAACGCGGAGATATTCCCGTTGCCGTCGATCACGCAGTAACTCGGGAAGCCCACGACCTTGAACTCGCCGACCGCCGCATCGCCCTTGGGGACGAGCGTGTACGCCAGCGCGTTGCTCTGGAAGTACGCCTTCGCGGCGGCCTCATCGCTCTCGCGGCAGGCCAGGCCGATGAACTTCACGTTCTTGGCCATGAACTCATCGCTGAGGGCCTTCATGTCCGCGCCGTGCGCGGTCGAGGCCTTGATGACCGTGCCAAAGAACTCCATGACCACCGGCGAGGGCTTCATCGTGGCGAGACTGAAGTCCTTGCCATCGGCAGCCTTGAGCGTCGCGGACGGGGCGGGCGTGCCCACGGGCAGGCCCAACTCGACAACCGGGAGCGGCAGATCGCCCTTGGGCGGGATGGGAGCCTGAGGGACCTTCTCATCGAGGGTGAAGCCCGCGGGGAGCGCGATCTCAAAGTCCTTCGCGCTCAACTTCGCATCGGTCTTGACGTCCCACATGTCCAAAATCATCGCGATCTTGTTGGGGTCGGAGCCCTGCGCCATCTCCATCCTACGCGGCAGCCGATCCACCTGCGAGATCGCCCAGATGGTCGCGCGGTCCTCGGCCTTCGGCCCCGAGGCGATGATCTCGCACACCTCGTTCATCACCTGCTCGACGCCGGTCTTGACGATCTTCTCGGCCTTGAGGTCCTTGGCGTAGGGCTCGGGCTGCGTCAGTTCGTTGAGCAGGAGTTGCTGGGCATAGTTCATCTCCTGCATAGCCTGCTTGTCGCCCACGCCACGCACCATGAGCGTGCTGTTCGTGTAATCGAGCCAGCGAACGGTCTTGCCGTCGCTGACATACACCAGTTTCTTGTCCGCCATGCCCGGCTGCTTCACGCGCCCGGTGATCTTCACGGTCGCCGCGGCCTGGCCCTTGGGCCGGAAGATCCAGATCTCCCCTTCGGAATCAATGATGTCCTTCAGGACGCCAGTCGCGTACCGCTTGGCCTTGAAGTTCAGCGATTCGACATTGCGGAGCACGGCGGTCGATTCCGCGAGCGTGGCCTTGGCATCCTCGGCCTGCTGCGCCACGGCGGGGGCGACCCATGCGGTGGCCGCGGCCACTGCGCTCACAAACATCCACATCATCCGATTCATGTTGTCGT
>CAYMWG010000578.1:0-1255 GCA_964393765.1 uncultured Phycisphaeraceae bacterium | reverse complement strand
CCCCCCGGCTTGTCTCCTAGCCGCGGCCGCTTCAACCTTGCAAGCCTGCTCACCATGAAACTCTCCATCGTTGCCATCGCTGCCATCGTTGCCATCGCTGCCGCCGCCCCTCCCAGCACCGGGCCTTCCCCGGACCATTCTTACATCTTCGTCGGCCTCCCGGTTACATCCCCGCCAGCCTGAGCGCCATCGCATGGTTCAGGGCGTGGCCGGATCGCCAGGCGGTTATCCGGGCCTGGATCGGCCGCCCTGCCCCGCCCAGTGATAGATCCCCCAGCATGTCCAGGACCTTGTGGCGGGCCGGCTCATCCGGGAAACGGTACTGGTTCTCCACCGGGCCATCAGGGCCGATGACCAGCATCTGGGCCGCGGTGAGGTGGGTGAACAGGCCCATCGCACGCATCGCTTTCGCCTCATCGAGAGTCGAGAACGTCCGCGCCGGGGCGATCTCTCCTTGGTACCTGCCGTCACCGGGGATCGAAACAAACGTCACGGTCTGCGGCGCGATCGGGGCGTTCGGGCCGTAGTCGAGGTGATACGTCAGTTCCAAGCCCTCCTCTGCCCCACCACCGCCACGCGGCTCGGCAACGATGGTTCCAAACTGTGGGCCGCGAGGATCGGTGATCTCGATGCGTTCCCGCACCACGATCGGCTGGCGGAGGTGGGAGAGCGAATCGCAGGGGACGCTCACCGGGCCTGCCGCGAGGATCGCTTCGACAAACGGGAGCGCTGAGCCGTCGCCGATCGGAACCTCCGGCCCATCGACCTCGATTATCGCATCGTGGACACCCAGCCCCGCGAGCGCGCTGAGGACATGCTCGACGGTCTGCACCAAAACGATCGGGCCGGCGCTCGTCCGATCGGGCAGGGCCAGAACTGTCCGGCGTGCCTCCGGCACGACAAACTCCGCGCGGGCCGGGATCGGCTCGTGCATCGGAAGGTCCACGCGCACAAACACGATGCCCGCGCCGGGCGCTCCGGGCCGGATGGTCACGCGCGATGACACGCCCGTGAACAGCGTCACGCCGCGGACCTCCGCCGCCCCGGCCACCGTCGTTCGATCGCTCGCGCGCACTGTTTGCACGCCCCAGAGTAGGGTCGCCTGCCCAAAGAAACCCGGCCCAGCGAGGTGCGCCGCGGGGCCGCGGAACGGGATCGTGTGGCCTGCCGGAAAGGACCGGGTACAACATTCAGCGACCGGTCACGGGCACCCAACGAACCACGCCGACAGGAACGCGAAGATGTCATCGACGGC
>CAYMWG010000577.1:0-1261 GCA_964393765.1 uncultured Phycisphaeraceae bacterium | reverse complement strand
CCCGGTGCTCCGCGCCCGTCTCCAGCGCCGGGCCCCTTGCCGCCGCCGCCGCCACCCGGCGCTGGAGACGGGCGCGGAGCACCGGGAGGCTGCGGACGCATCCCACCCGCGCCGAGAGCCGCAAGGTCCTGCTGGGCCTGCTCAAGGTCGGCCTGCTTGTCCTCGATCTGCCGGCGGATGCGGGCCACATCGCCCGCGCTCGCTTGGCCAGCGGCGAACTTGTCCTGCATCGCCACTTGCTCAGCGGGGGCAAGCCACCGCTCGCCGATTGCGCTCGCGTAGTAGGGAGGTCTGCGGACAGACTCGGGGAACTGGCCGGCGAAGGTCACAAACTGCTTGAACTGCTCCGCACCCTCCGTCGGGTTCGCAAGGTCGGCTCGCAGCGATGCACGCCCGGGAAGCGGCGCGATGGTCGTCAGGCCGGTCCATTCGCCCGTTGCGGTGAGTTCCTCTCGCTCTAACTCCCCATCCATGATTTGGATCGCGCCGTCCCACCAGTGGCGGGGCATGGGCCGCATGGGACCTTCCGCGCCATCGGGGTCGAGCGTGAGCGCATAGACCAGCGCTGTGCCGTCGAACGCCGTTTCGACGGTGACGCCCGCTTTGTCAAAGGGCATCGTCGCGGGCAGGACCGCTGCTACTTCAGGATTCTGCGCCTCGGCGGGCGAGACGAGCGTGAGGTGCGAAACGCCGACTGGGAGCGAGGGCGCGGGGACGACCAGTTCGGCGATCGGGGCGACCACGCTGGCGACCGTGCCGCCGAACGTGCCGAGGTTGACGGTTTCGCCGATCGAGCCAGCGAGGGTGCGCGCGGGAGTGACGGGGCCGCGGTACGAGTCGTTGAACTTGACGATCTGCGCGGTCGCGGCCTCGGCATCGGTGCTCTCCGGCCCGCGCGTCGATTCCAGCGCGGCCTGCACACGCATCGCGTCCTGCGCGACAGCGTCCCACGCCTGATCGAGCGCAACATCGCGCTTACCGACAGTGACCGTCGCGGTCGCACCCAAAAACTGCCACGCAAGAATCCCGAGCAGGGCGACAAAGATGATCGCGGCGAACGCCTTCTCGATGTGCTGCTCGAAAACGCTGATGCCTTTAAGTTTCATAGTTGAATCCCCTCCGGTGAGGGTTCGTGCGGTGTGTGATTGCTTTCAAGAGTCAAAGACTGCGACACGAGGATCAGCCGGGGTCATCGCCCCCGCCGCGCCGGCCGCGGCCGGGCTTGAGGTCTTCATCACCACCGGCGGGCGCGGGGCGGCGG
>CAYMWG010000576.1:0-1262 GCA_964393765.1 uncultured Phycisphaeraceae bacterium | reverse complement strand
CTCGCAGATCGACCGCCGCAACCCCGATGGCCGCCTGCCTGCGCCCCCGCCTCCGCCGGGCGGCAATCGGCTTCCTCAACCCCCCGACGGCGGCGATCCCGCCAAGCGCGGCCCGCTCCCGATGGTCACCGAGCCGGTGGCAGTGGATGCGATCTTTCTGAGCGTCGCCGCGGCCCAGTCGATGCAGACCGATGCACGATCGCGCTCGGGTATGGTGGCCTATCTGCGGGACTCGGGCGGACAGGTCGTGCCGCGATACCCCGATGCCGAGCGGGCAAGCGTGCTGCTGGCCCGCCTGGACCGATCGGCGGAACAGGGGATGAAGGATCTTCAACCCAACGTGCCGGTGGTGCCCGACCCCGTGCGCAGGCCGGATCGAGACGCAGACCGGCCCCCGCCTCCTCCCCCCGGTGGCGGTGGTGGCGGCTCAGGCGGCGGCTAACCCGGCTGAGCGGCGCGCGGCGTGTTTCGCGGTACCTAAACCACTGGAAATGCGCGCCTTCTGGCGCGGAGTCTGTGGATCGCCGGTGCATATTTTGGTCAAAGCACGGGGATGTTTTGGCCCGGGCTTGACAGTCGTGAGGGGGTGCCTAGTCTTCCCTTCGCCGCTCCTGAAAAGGAACGGACAACGCGAGCGGGCCAAACGCCCGGTCGCGCCCCAGACCCCGGTTGATCCGGGGAAAGGGGAAACCGTCTTTGACAATCGGATAGTGAAGAGGTGAAAAAAGTCCTCTGAGGTTTTCTTCCCGCTGGCTCCCAAGCCGGAGGGAGGGTCTTTAGCCTCGGAGGCCTGCAAAATCACTGAATCAAGAGCGTCAAGGCGAACGAAGATCGAGAAAAGCAAATCAGGTGGCCGCGACAGCAAAGCGGCCGAATGTTTGCCGGAGGTGGAATCTCACCAGCACGGAGTCGGGACAAGACCGAAAGGTTGAAGGCTCGGCGTCGGGTTGGGGTGATCAAGCCACCAAGGGCATGCGGTGGATGTCTTGGCGTCCAGAGGCGATGAAGGACGTTGGAACCTGCGATAAGCCTAGGGGAGCTGGTAACCGAGCTGTGATCCTAGGATTTCCGAATGGGGCAACCCACTCCTATTGGAGTATCCCGCACCGAATGCATACGTGCGGGAAGCGAACGTGGTGAACTGAAACATCTCAGTAATCACAGGAAAAGGAAGCAATAGCGATTCCGTCAGTAGCGGCGAGCGAACGCGGATCACCTCGCAGACCAGATGAAGCGGATGGAATGCCGCGCCTAAGAAGGTG
>CAYMWG010000575.1:0-1266 GCA_964393765.1 uncultured Phycisphaeraceae bacterium | reverse complement strand
CCCATCGGCCCCCATCGCTCCCCCGCCGCTGACGACGAAGAACGCATCGAGCAGGCCATCGCCGTTGAAATCCGCGAGGACCGGACCGTGTGCGCCATCGCTCGCGGGTGCGTTGGTGCCGCACAAGTGCGACCCGTCGAACTCATGCAGCACGCGGCCCTCGCTCACCACTCGAAAACGGCCGAGGCTTGTCAGCAGTGCGCATTCGGGCCTCGCATCACCGTTCAGGTCCGCGACACTCACCCCGCGGTTGATGGTCTCGTATGGGTTGTTGGTGCTCGTCTGCGTGAACAGCGATTTCCCGGTTAGATGAAATCCGCCGAAATGCGAACTTGTCCACATGATCTCTTCGGTGCCGTTGCGATCCGTATCCGCCAGAACGCAAGGTGCCATGATGTAGGGGTCGGCGGTCGGCTGATCCCAGAGGACCGTTCCGGTCGCGGCATCCACCTGCCGCACATGCCCGTCGTAGCAGCCAAAGGTCAGCAATCGCTTGCCAGTAGCCTTGTCCAGCCCGAGCGCAGGGCCGTGGTACACGCTCGCGGTCAGCGGCACGCGCCACAGGCGAGAACCATCCTTGCCCGAAACGGCGTAGATTCCGAGGTCCATCTCACGTCGCGAAAAAACACCGGCGATGAAGTCCTTCGATCCATCGCCGTTCACATCCAGCACCAGCGGGCAGGTCTGGATCGCGTTGAAGGCCTTGCCATCGGCCGGGTCGGGCACGACCTGGAGCTTTCGGGCGATGCTCCCGTCCTTGCCGCACAGGACATGCAGCCGCCCCTTGAACGTTCCGACGACAATGTCCTTCCGGCCGTCATCGTCTGTATCGCCGATCCAGGGCGGCGTGTCGATGCACTCACCCTCTCCCAGGAACGTCTTCCATTTCACGGCACCCGTGGCCGCGTCGAAGCACAGGACAGCGCAGCCCGATGAGCACGGCGCGATCAGGTCGAGTTTTCCGTCGCCATCCACATCGGCGAACTTGCACGAGGCGTCGTAGCAATGGTCGCCGTCCGAGTACTCCCAGATCTTCGCCCCGTCCTTGCCCGAGAGCACCATCACCCGCGAATCGCCGAAATAGGTGCAGAACGCGACATCCGCGATGCCGTCGGCGTTGACATCCGCCACCGCGCCGCCGCCGAAACTGTGTGACTTCAGCGGGACGGTCCAGAGGACCTTCAAGGACGCGGGATCGGCAGGTTGAAGTACAGCAGAAAGGACGAGTGCGGCTGCAAGCATGTGCGATGCCTCCGTTCACAACCC
>CAYMWG010000574.1:0-1267 GCA_964393765.1 uncultured Phycisphaeraceae bacterium | reverse complement strand
CGCGCTGGCGGAAAGTCGGGCGTGCCCGCCTGATGCGGTCCGCGAGTGTCTTCGAGGATGTTATCAAGACCGTGACCTCGTGCAACGTGACGTGGCCGAGCACGATCATCATGAACCGCCGACTCTGCGAGATCGTCGGGCTCAGGAGCGCGTCGGGCCTGCACGCGTACCCCAGCGCTGCGCGGCTTGCGCGGGTTCGTGCGCAGAAACTCCGCGCCCGCTGCTCGGTGGGGTACCGCGATGCGCGGATCGTCGAACTCGCCCGGATGTTCGCCAGGGATTCCGGGCCGGAGGTGCCGCGGAAACTCGCCGCCAAGGGCATCGTCTGGCCGACGCGAGCGGGAGTGGGGGGCGATGGAGAAACGAGTTTCACCGGGTGGCTCGAAGCCGCGACCACGCCCGATGACCATGTGTACGCCGCGCTGCAGGAACTTCCGGGTGTCGGCCCCTACGCCGCGGCGAACATCATGCAGTTGCTGGGGCGCTACGCGCACCTGCCGCTGGATACCGAGAGCATCCGGCACGCCAAGTCGGTGCTGGGATTCAAGGGGACCGACCGGGAGTTGATGAGAAAACTTCACGCGCACTACGAGCCGTTCGGTGCGCACCGCTTCCGTTCGTACTGGTTTGAGTTGTGGTGTGACTACGAGGCCAAGCGCGGCCCGGCGTGGACATGGGAGCGCGAGACCACGGGCAAGACGTTCACCGCGGCGAAACTCTGAACGCGGAATCACCGTCATCAACGGGACGATTGGAGGCGATCAAGATCAGCCCAATATCCCGGGTAGGTCTTGGCCACGCACCCGGGGTCGTTGATGCTGATGCCGGGCCGGCGCAGGCCGATGAGGGCCAGCGACATGGCCATCCGGTGATCGTCGTAGGTGTCGAACACGACCGCGTGCGGCGGGCCGGCGAGGGCGCTTTCTCGCGACGGCGGCGTGATGGTGATGCCCTCATCGTCGCCGGATGCGAACGGTTCCACCCGCGCGCCGATCTTGGAGAGTTCGTTGACCATCGCCGCGATGCGGTCCGTCTCCTTGACGCGGAGTGTGCGGAGCCCCGTCAGGCGTGAGGGGCCCGAGGCAAAGCACGCGACCGCGGCGAGCGTCATCGCGGCATCGGGCATATCGGACAGGTCAGCATCGATGGGTAGCAGCGAATCGCCGTCCCTACCCCCTCCCCAACGCACCGCGATTCCGGCGGGCGTGAACTCAACCGCCGCGCCCATCGACCGCAGGTGCCGCACAAAGCGTGCATCGCCCTGGAG
>CAYMWG010000573.1:0-1267 GCA_964393765.1 uncultured Phycisphaeraceae bacterium | reverse complement strand
GATGATGTCGGCAAGGACACCTACCACCACACCTTCTTCGAGATGCTCGGCAACTGGTCGTTCGGCGACTACTTCAAGAAGGAAGCCGTTGAGTGGTCGTGGGAACTGCTGACCAAGGTGTACGGCCTTCCCGCCGCCGCGCTGTACGCGACCTATTTCGGCGGCGACAAGCAGTCTGGGCTTGAGCCCGACCTCGAGACCAAGGCCCTGTGGGAGCGGTTCCTCCCGCCCGAGCGCGTCATCCCCGGCAACATGAAGGACAACTTCTGGGAGATGGGGGAGACCGGCCCCTGCGGCCCCTGCTCTGAGATCCACGTCGACCGCCTGACCGCAATGGGCCTGGAGAGCCGCGTGGTCCCGGAAAAAGTGAACTCGGGCGACCCGGATGTCATCGAGATCTGGAACAACGTCTTCATCCAGTTCAACCGTGAGGACGGCGGCAGGCTCACCCCCCTCCCCGCCCAACATGTGGACACCGGCATGGGGTTGGAGCGCCTCACCAGCATTCTCCAGAACAAACGATCCAACTACGACACCGACATCTTCATGCCCATCTTCGCGGCGATCGAGCGGCTCACGGGCGCACGCGCCTACATGGGAAAGTTGGGTGCGCACGACACCGGCAACATCGACACCGCCTACCGGGTCATCGCTGACCACATCCGCACGCTGACGTTCGCCATCACCGATGGCGCGGTGCCCAGCAACGAGGGGCGCGGCTATGTCCTGCGGCGCATCCTGCGCCGCGCGGTTCGCTATGGCCGACAGACACTTGGCGCCAAGCCCGGCTTTTTCGCGCAGTTGCTGCCCACAGTGGTCGAGAGTTTCGGCGAGTTCTTCCCCGAACTCCGCAAAAACCCTGATCGCGTGATCGGCATCATCCGCGAGGAAGAGGACAGTTTCGGACGGACGTTGGACCGCGGGATCAAGTTGTTCGAGGAAGCCGCGCAGCGTGCCAAATCGAAACAGGTTTCGGCCGACGACGCCTTCAAACTCTACGACACCTACGGCTTCCCCCCCGACCTCACCGCCCAGATGGCCGAGGAACGCGGCATGACCGTCGATGTCGCCGGCTACGAACGGCTGATGGAAGAAGCCCGCGACAAGGCTCGCGCGGGCTCGGGCAGCAAGTTCGCCGCCGAAGCAGGCGGCGCGGCCACGCTCCCGCCCGATGCCATCGCCCGCCTCGCCGGCGCGCTCAACGTCCAAAAAACCGACGACATCGACAAGTTCCACGGGCGCGCCATCCGCGCGACCGTCAAGGCCA
>CAYMWG010000572.1:0-1288 GCA_964393765.1 uncultured Phycisphaeraceae bacterium | reverse complement strand
GGGTCGGAGCCGTCAACGGTGCCGTTGCCGGTGGCGTCGTAGTGCCAGGTGATCCATGCTGCTTTGTGCCTGACGATCAACTCTATTCACTGTGCAAAGGGGCTTCGCCCCCTTGCGACCCCCAAAGGCAAAGACGCATTGCGGCCGTCGACCTCTGGTGCACATCCAGTCCGACATACAGCATGGCAAGCCTCTTGTTCTTCGCGGCCCCCGGGGCACCTTACCCCGGTTCCGCAAGGCTTGCTCGAAGTTTCTCTACACTGGTCGGTGGCACATCTTTGCATCATGCGGCAACAGGCATTACCGAGACCTGTTCAATCGACCACATTCGGGGCACTTGGACGAACCTGGCACAACCAAGTATCCACACCAGCCGCACCGCCCTCGCAGCACTCTCGTGCCTGCGATCAGATTTTTGCACAGTCCGCCAAACACGACGGCCACAAGCATGACTGTACTCCACATAACCGCACAATCGACTAATAGCGCGAGTATTCTTACCCGGTGTATATGCTGCATATTATTGCTAGCATTCTCGGTCGGGGTAACAACGGCACCGACCAAATACCATTCACAAACGACGCCAGAGCAGCATTCTGCAAACACAACCGCCTGTCTTTCCAGTGACCGCCGTGAGTCGGCAGATCCAAATAGTGAGCTAGCCCGCGGCGGCTGATAAATCGACTTTCCCAATGACAAGACTATTCGATCAGCAATCACCAATCCCGTGTCGCCGAAGTACGCAATGCGATATGTATTAGGCCACCTAACAAGTTGTCGCCATGGCAAATCCGAGTGGGGATCTATGTGCCAACTCCAAGTATCATCTGCCACCTTGATCGACGCGTTGACAGATATTGCGTATTCGACCGCTATGGTCAGCACTAGGGCAACACATGCGACAGGTCGCAACCATGCCGCGTATTGGATACTATGTATTGGATTAACTATTAACAACAATAGTACTGAATCCATCGCCGCACTTCGTGCAGGCGAGACAGCACGTCCATCACACAATCGTTGTTTCCCCCACAGCTAATTATGCTCCGCTGTAAGCAGGCGAGCTCGATCTTGTGGGCGCGACATTCTTCTTCAGGACCTCCCGGATATAACTGGTCTTCATGACAAAGACGCAGATGCTCCAACTCGTGCTCCTCAGCACACGATGCTATTATTTCTTGGGCGTCTACATCTCCAAAGGATCGTTTGATATTACCATCGCAAATGCAGCAGTAAGATAGGCCAAACCTATTGGCATTGTAACACTGAGTAACGCCAAGCGAATGGG
>CAYMWG010000571.1:0-1289 GCA_964393765.1 uncultured Phycisphaeraceae bacterium | reverse complement strand
CCAGCGCGACGGTCCGGGTCCGGATCGCACACCGCCACGAGTCGGCATCCCATGCCGTCCGCCGCCGCCCGCTGATACGCCCCAATGTGTGTCCGCCCCATGACGCCAAGGCCGATCACGCCGATGCCCAGCGCGGGCCCGACTGCCGGTGTGCTCATGTCCGCACCTCCGAGATCAGCGCGGCAGAGCCGAGTTTGGCCCGCAGGAACGCCGCGCCGGCGCGGATGTCCTCCACCCGGTCCTCGCGTGCCTCGCGCTCGATCATCAGGCCGACGCCCGGCAGGCGGTCCTGCACGATCCGTAGGAACGCGCTCCAATCCACCGCGCCGGTGCCGACTCTGACTTCCTGTCCCCATGCACCGGGCAACGCCGGGGGCCGAGCGTCCTTGATGTGGACCTGCGCGACGTGCGGCGCGAGCGCGTCCAGCGCGGCCACCGGATCACCCATGCCGTAGAGGATCATGTTCGCCGGGTCGAAGTTCACGCCGACCGCGGCGGACCCGGTTGAGCCAGGTGCCGTGTGCAGTTCGCTCAATACTTCGCAGAGCGTCGCCGCCGACTCCTGGCCGGTCTCGAGCGCCACCCGCACGCCCTTCACGGCGAACTCCGCCCCGATATCGCGGATGCGCTCGATCATCACGCCCCGCAGTGCGTCCCCTGTTCCGTGCGGCAGAAAGCCCGCGTGGAACGTGACCAACGGGATGCTCAACCCCGCCGCGATCTCCGCATTGGCCGCCGCGGCTTCGAGGTTCTCGCTCCAGTACACGTCCGACCGCACACCGCCGGTGGCGCGGATCGAGTCGAGCGTCGAATAGTCTTCGCCCTTCATCGCCATCATGCCCGAGGCGATGGTGATGCCCGCCCCCGTGAGAACATCGATGGTCTGTTCCAACGCCCACCGCTCATCGCGCAGCGGATCGAGCGCGAGTTGGACGGTCCCGATCCCGCACGCGCACAACTTCCTCACCAGGTCCTCAGGACCGGTCGGACGCAGCGACCATGAGCACACGCCGATTCGATGCACGGTGGTGGTATATCCAATCATCGTCCCTCTCGGGCGTTCTCAGGGCTTGTGCGCACCCAGGACCATCGTCTCCCACGCCTTCACGTTCGCCTCGACGACATCTTTCGGCCCCGTGAAGCGGGCGAACACGTCTCCGCCGGGCCCGGCATAGATCACCGCCCGGAACGATGCGCCGGGGAGCGGCGCTGCCGGAGCCCCGCCGCCTGCCATGCCCGTGTACGTCCCTTCCATTGAAACCATTGTCGCGGCCATACCGCCGATCGTC
>CAYMWG010000570.1:0-1290 GCA_964393765.1 uncultured Phycisphaeraceae bacterium | reverse complement strand
GCCGTCGCGGGCATGGGCGGCATTGTAGAGGAAGTGGGGAATGCGGAGTGCGGATTGCGGAATGGAGAACTCCGTCGCTTCATCACCTCATTACGCTCCTCCCACCGCCGCCCTGATCTTCGCCGCCAGTTCCATGCCCGAGGCCGTCTCGAGCGGTTCGGGCTTCCACACAAGCCCCAGCCCACGATCATCCGGCATCTTCGGGATGATGTGGAAGTGGACGTGGGGCACGGCCTGATGTGCCGCGGCCCCGTTGTTCTGAAGGACGTTGTACGCCTCGCAGCCCGTCGCCCGCACGATCGCGCGGCAGATGCGTGGGAGGGCCCGTCCGATCGCCGCGGCCGACTCATCACTGAGTTCCGCGAGCGTGGCCTGCGCTTCCTTCGGGATCACCAGCGTGTGGCCGGGGCTGAGCGGGGCGATGTCGAGGAAGGCCAGGACGTGCGCATCCTCGTAGACGCGGTGGCAGGGGATTTCGCCGCGGATGATGCGCAAGAAGATGGTCATATGGCCAGAGGATAACCGGGCAAGCAGACCGCCACTCTCGACACCGTCCTCACGGCCGGGCTGCCTGCTCCAGGTGGTGCCGGAACTCGCGGCTGGGGGTGTCACGGATCATTTTTTCCAGCGCGGCTTTGGCTTCGGGCGTGCCGATCCGGCCCAGGGCTGCCGCCCCGGCGAAGCGTACACGCGGCTCGTGGTCGCTTAGCGTCGCCGCGAGAACCGATACCGCGCGTGCCGCATCGTGGTGCGCTAGGCCGCCAAGAACCTCCGCCGCTGATGCCCGCGTCATCTGCTGGTTGCCGGGAACGAGCAGGCGGACCGCCGCGTCGAAGCCCTCCTTCGTATCGAACTCGGCCAGCGCTTCGAGCGCCTCGCGACGGATGCGATCGGCGAAGGAATCGGTCGTCATCGCCTCGCGCAGCAAGGCCAGACCGTCCGGAGCGTGCATCGTGCCAACTCCACGGGCCGCGGCAGCGCGAACGGCGTACGACGCGTCGCGGTGGAACCGCTCCGACAGCAGCGACAGCACCTGCCCGCGTGTGACCTCGTCGGCACTTCCGCCGGGGGCGACCGATCGGGCGAGTTGCTCGATGATCGTCCGCCGGACGCGGGCATCGTCGATCGGGGCTTTGGCCAGCAGCATCAGGGCGGAGGCGGCGTTGCGGTCGGGGAAGGTGCTGGGGGGGGGGCGCGTTTCCGTCGGGGTCTGGCCATCGTTCGCGGGGTTGGCGAGCACGCCCAGCGACTCGGTGGCCGCGTGCAGCACGCGCACCTGCTCGTGCGTGT
>CAYMWG010000569.1:0-1293 GCA_964393765.1 uncultured Phycisphaeraceae bacterium | reverse complement strand
CATCGCCGCGGCGATGATCACCAGTTCCGCCGACTCCGTGATCTGCGGGACCAGCAGCGTCTGCGCGATCGTCTCGCCGCCGATCGAGGTGAGCACCACCAGTCCCAGCGCCACGATCGATGTCGCGCCCGTCGCCAGACCGTCCATGCCGTCGGTAATGTTCACCGCGTTGGACATCCCGGCGATCATCAGCATCCCGATGACCACAAACACAATCCGCGGCAGATAAATCAGCGAATCCGAGACGTGGTACACCCCGGCGGCGTCGCGCAGGTAGGTCCGCTGGAACGGCAGGTTCAGAACGTGCCCCAGGTCCTTGGCCGCGCCCGAGTCGCCGTTGCGATACACGAACCACGCGAACATCAGACCCAGGCCGAGTTGGAAGAGCAGTTTTTCCCAGGCGCGCAGACCCTGGCGCGAGGCGCCGGGGCGCGACGCCGCTGTCAGTTTCAGCCAGTCGTCGATGCCGCCCAGGGCCGCGAAACTCAGCAGCGTCGCCAGACCCAGAATGATGTAGAAGTTCGAGATGTCCGCGAGCAAAAGCGTCGAGGCGAGGATCCCGCCGACGATCAGCACTCCCCCCATCGTTGGGATATTCGCCTTCGAGGAAGCCCGGTGGCGCAGGGCCTCCGCGTCGGTCAGGCCGGTGTCGCCGATCTTCTTGCGCCGGAGGTAGTCGATCACCGGGCGGCCAGCCAGCAGGACCAGCGCGAAACTCAGCCCGGCCGCGGCCAGGGCCCGGAAGGCCAACTGGTCGAGCACCATGAAGAGCCAGTCGATGCCCACATCGGCGAGCCAGTCCTGGAGCGCCTTGTACAGAAGGTAGAGCATGTCTGGGAGGGGAGACCGGACGCCGGACCGATGCACACCGCTCCGCAACAACGAGCGGAGTCGCCAAAGCACCTTTGATCGGTCAGGAGGGAACTCCGGCGACAGGAACCGGCTCGATGGCGAGCGCGGCCAGCACCCTCTCCAGTCGCATCCGGCGGGACCCCTTGAGCAGGACGACATCCCCGGGCCGGATGCAAGCCGCCGCCGCGCGGCATGCCGAATCGTCGCTCGGTGTGGCCGGGAGCAGGAGCAGGCGATCGGCCTGCCGGTCCGCGCGGTCGAGCAAGGTTCCCGCCCGCGCCATCCGCTCGCCGATCAGCACCGCCAGCCCGATCGAATCGCGCATCGCCAGCAGTCTGTCGACCACCAGGGCGTGCAGTTCATCCGCCGTCGGACCCAACTCGAACATGTCTCCCAGGATGGCGACCCGCCGACCCGCCGTCCCGCCCCCACCATCACAAC
>CAYMWG010000568.1:0-1309 GCA_964393765.1 uncultured Phycisphaeraceae bacterium | reverse complement strand
AGCACGCACAACCTGGCGTACTGGCGGCAGGAGCAGTGGCTCGCGGCGGGTCCGAGCGCCTCGGGGCACGCGTGGGGCGGGATGACTCTTAGTGGCGGCGCTGGAGAGGGGGCGGGAAGTTGGCGGTGGAAGAACGTGGGGCGACTGGGTGATTACCTGACGCACCGGGGAAGATCGCCCGTGACGGATGTGGAGCCGCCGGATGCGGCGCGCCTGGTGCGCGAGCGCATCATGACCGGCCTGCGGATCGCGGAGGGGTTGGACATCGCGGCGATGCTCGCGGATGCCGAAGCAGCATCGCCCGGAGCCGCGGAAAGGCTCGACGCCCGAGTGGCGCGGTTCGCAGGCGAGGGCCTGATCGGCACGACAAACGGCCGGTGGATGCTGACGGATGCGGGGTTTCTGGTGGCGGACTTTGTCGCCGCGGAGTTGATGGGCAAGGTGTGACTACTCGGCGTCGTCGGCGGCGAGGAGTTTCGCGCCGAGTTTCTCCGGCTCTGCGCGTCCCGTGAGTTTGAAAGCCCGCAGCACAGCACGGAGGTCCTTGGGCCACTTGGTGTGGACATCGACGGTCAGGCCCGTGACGGGGTGCGTGAACACGAGGCGGTGGGCATGGAGCGCCAGGCGCGAGGAAGCGCCGTGGACGCGACGCGGGCCGTAGAGCGTGTCGCCCAGCACCGGGCAGCCGATGGCATCAAGATGCAGGCGGACCTGATGAAGGCGGCCGGTGACGGGGCGGGCCTCGATGAGGCAGCCGTGCTCGGAGGTCTCCAGCAGGCGGTAAGCGGTGAGTGCGGGCTTGCCGGCACCCGAGCGTGTCACCCGCGCGAGTTTCATGACGCCCGACTTCGAGCGAGCGGAGGTCGGCGCCTCGGCCCTCGGCGACTCGATGATGGGCATGCGGATGACGCCGGTGGGCTTCTTCGGCGAGCCGGAGCAGATGGCCCAGTAGAACTTTCGGATGCGCCGCTTGGCGAAGTCCTCGCGGAGCGCGTCGTAGGCGCGGGGACGCAGCGCGATGAGCAGCAGGCCGGAGGTCTCGCGATCCAGGCGGTGGAGCAGGCCGAAGTCGCGCGCCTTGCCCAGGTTCTGGAGTTGGTCCGGCCAGCGGGCGAACAGGCCGTTGAGGAGCGTGTCGTCCGGGTGGCCCTTGCCGGGCTGGGTGGCGAGGCGTGTGGGCTTCTCGACGATGGCCAGGTCCTCGTCCTCGTGGAGGATCCCGAAGGTGATATGCGGGTTGGCTTCGATCGAGAGGCTCATGGTGTGGTGCCTGGTGAGTGGTTCGCCGCGGCAGGGAGTGCGGTGGGGG
>CAYMWG010000567.1:0-1310 GCA_964393765.1 uncultured Phycisphaeraceae bacterium | reverse complement strand
ACCTCGAGCGCATGGGCTTCACCAAGTACGAGCGCAAGGGCAAGGGCTACATGGAGCGTACCGCCGGCAGCGGCGGCCCTCGCTCCATCTCCGCCGACGAGTGAGCGGTCGCGAGGCTACTCGCCCACCACCTGCTCGCGCATCGCCTTTCCCATCCGCTCCGCCGCATCGATGAACGGCGCGCGTGCGGCCGCGGGCGCGACCCGCTCCACCGTCTCGCGCCACAGCGCCAGCCACCGCTCAAAGTGCCGGCCCGTGAGGCCCTCGATCTTCATGTGCGCCATGATCGGCCGCCCGCTGTACCGCCCTGTCCGCAGCACCATCGACGACCAGAAGTCGTACATCTTCGCCAGGTGCCTGGGCCAGTCCTGCACATGCGCACCAAACACCGGCCCCAGCAGGTCATCGGTGCGCACGCGCTCATAGAACGAGTCCACCAGCCGCCGGATCAGCGCCTCATCTTGTGACAAGCCCCCCTCTGTCATGCTTCGCATGACATCTCCCCCGTCGGGACCGGGGGAGAGGGCACCCCTCGTCAGCGGCAACTCTCGGTCTGCGTCCATTTCTCATCCTACGCGCCAGTGCCTATCGCCTGATTCCCAATGCCTATGGCCTTCTTCCCGCCCCGCTTCTTGTCTTCCTCCCTTTGTCCCTCGATCCCTCGGTCCCTTCCACTTCCCCTCACACCATCCGCGTCACACTCACCGCCGCGTACAGCCCCGCCACCCGCTCCCGAGCCATCACCATCGCCGGATACTTCGGGTTCAGCGGCTGCAAGCGGATCATCGCTCCGCACAGTTCCGACTCGCCCTCGATCCCTTCATCCCTCGATCCCTTGATCCCCGCATCTTCGAAGAAGATGCGCTTGAACGTGCTCTGGTGGTCCGGCTCCAAGCGCACGAAGCAGTCCATCCCGTCCTTCAACTCCCGCGCCGGGCTGAACACCACGATGTCCCCCTCGCGATACTCCGGCATCATCGAGTCGCCCACGACCCTCGCCGCGAACGCGTCCGCATCGCGCACATCCGGCACCCGCACATACTCATCCGCCACCCGCGCCGGATACCCGAGGTCCGTGAAGTCGCACGGGTAGCCCGCGGCCACCGAGTTGATCAGCGGCACCTCCACCGCCAGGCAAATCGCGTCCAGCCCGTGCGGACCCGCGCTCGACGCGCTCGCCGGCCCCGTCTCCGGCTCGCCCGCGCACCGGTCGATCAGCGCACGCAGCCGACCGCTCCGGTGCAGCCCATCCAGCCCCCCCCACGACTGCATGGTCTGCGTGCCGTCGAGCCGCACGCGGACGAGCCCGC
>CAYMWG010000566.1:0-1316 GCA_964393765.1 uncultured Phycisphaeraceae bacterium | reverse complement strand
GCGACCAACTCCGCAAGGGCGCAGCCCTCAACGCCGTCCAAATCGCGGAGTTGCTTCTAACTTAGCCGAGCCCCGCGGTTACGCCTGGACACACTGAGGCCGCACCGTCGCGGACCATTCACACGCTGGTCTTCTGCGACCGCACGATGCCCCCCCGCAGCCGCGGGGGCTCCGCCGAATCAAGTACCCACCCTCCAACTCTTCCCCTCGCGCACCACGCGCCGGTACAGCGTGTCCCGCTCCACCGGCTCGAAGCCCGCATCGCGGATCGCCTTCTGCAGCGTCCACACGTTCACCTCCTGGTGCGTGGGCACCTCCCCACCCCCCTGCGGCACCTTGGTGATGTCGTACCACACCACCGTGCCGTCGAGGTCATCCGCGCCGCTCTGGAGCATCAACTGCGCCATCGGCAGCGTCTGCATGATCCAGAACGCCTTGACGTGCGGGAAGTTGTCCAGCATCAGGCGCGAGATCGCCAGCGTCCGCAGGTTCTCAAGCCCCGTCGGCCCGGGCAGGTGCTCAAGGTCGCTGCCATCGGGGAAGAACGGGAGAGGGATGATGGTCTGGAAATGGCCGGAAGGAATCGAGGGATCCAGGGGCCGAGGGATCGAAAGAGTTGAGCCCTTCGAGGTTGCGGCTTGATCCCCTGATCCCTTGATCCCACTTCCCTTCCCGAGCGCCTCATCCTGCGCATCCCGCAGCATCTCCATATGCACCAGCCGCTCGCGCCGCTGCTCGATGTGCCCGTAGAGGATTGTCGCGTTGGTGTTCAGCCCCAACGCGTGCGCCTCGCGGTGCACATCCAGCCAGACGTCCGAGCGGATCTTTCCCTTGAACGCCTCATCGTGTACGCGATCGTCGAAGACTTCGGCCCCGCCGCCCGGCAGCGAACCCAGCCCCGCCTTCTTCAACTCGCTGAGCACCCACCGGATCCCCTCGCGCCGTGCCGTCAGCCCCTCCTCGCTCGTATCGTTACTCCCCTTGTACACCTTGGCGATCTTCGCCAGATGCACCACCTCCACCGCCGTGAACGCCTTGACGTGGAGTTCACTGCCACCCCCACTCAGCCTGCGCGCCTCATCGCGGATCGTCGAAACCAGTTCGGGGTAATAACTCCACGGCAGGTACGGGTGCAGCCCGCCGACGGAATGAATCTCCGTTGCCCCGCCCTCGACCGCCTTGCGGACCTCCTCGCGCACATACGCCATGTCGCGCGTGTACGAGCCCGCCTCATCCTTCTTGCGGTAGAACTCGCAGAACTTGCACGACAGCGCGCACACGTTCGAGTAGTTCAGGTGCCGGTTGATGTTGTAGTA
>CAYMWG010000565.1:0-1321 GCA_964393765.1 uncultured Phycisphaeraceae bacterium | reverse complement strand
CGATGTACGCCAACTGGCTGCACAACGACAAGAGTGTCGCGCGCGAGGCGTTCCTGAGCGGCGCATACAACGTTTCCACCTTTGGCCCCAACGGCCTTGGGGGGTTCAACGATCAGGCGACACGATCCCCCGGCGCTCGGTACTTCATCCCTTCGCGGGATGAATGGATCAAGGCCAGTCACTTTGATCCGAACCGATACGGCGAGAATCAGCCGGGATACTGGGAGTTTTCCAACTCCACCGAAGAGTGGGTTCCCGGCGGCCCACCGGGCGTGAACGTCAACATCGGGCCCGGCGGCCCCGGCCCAGACCCAAACGGCCCGCTGGCGCAGGCCAACTACGGCTGGGATGTGTTCACCTTCCCCGGCTACGGAAGCCCGTTCGCCGTGCCGCTAGGGGCGTACCCGAGTGTCCAAAGCCCTTGGGGGTTGCTTGATGTTGCGGGGGCGAGCACGGAGTGGACCGAACAGATTTCGTTCGGAGCTTTTGAGGGGCCTCGGTCAAGATTCCTCGAAGGCAGCTATTGGAATGGCGCGCCGGGTGAAGGTATTGGAGACGCCATCTGGGCGCGAGGAGCAGATTGGCCCCCCTATCTCGCAGCGTACGACTTCGGGTTCAGGATTGCTTCGGTAGTCCCCGCTCCATCTTCTCTGATGGGGATTCTCGGGTGTGTTGCTGTCGTGTATCGACGCAGGCGCAGAAAGTAGGACGCATGAGAATCAGGAATCTTGTCAGGCTCGGAGCGGCCATGCTGCTCACGAGCGGGGCTGTCGCTCCGGCCCAGCCGACCGGGCCTATCGTCGCCGAGGTGTTCAACGGCGCGACCACCACGTTTCAGAACTTTTCCGACACATCGCCCATCACCGTCAGCCTCGCAACGATCAACAACGCATTCTGGAGGGTCAAGATCTACGATGTGGCAACGATTGCCCAGAACGGCGTGCCGACACGCAACATCCCGCACGTCACAATTAATGGCACCGTCGGGACCAACGCGCTGCTCGAAGTGCTGATCGGCGATGGCGATGCGGGCTTCCCGTAGCAGCCGGACACGGCAGTGCTGGAGGGCGCTATCAACTTCGGCGGCCTCGCACTCGGCAGCACCGCCCTGCGCGATGTCACCCGCGCGGCCGTCGCGGTTTCCGGCGACATTACCGGCAACATCGACGCCGCCCACATCCGCCGCATTCAGACGTGGGGCCGCACCACAGGCACGCCGCCCAACACGACCTATCTCGGCGGTAAGATCACCGGGAACATCACCGCGCACAGCCCCGACTTCCCTACCGTCTGCGGCAACCCGGGCTTCACCGTCTTCCGC
>CAYMWG010000564.1:0-1329 GCA_964393765.1 uncultured Phycisphaeraceae bacterium | reverse complement strand
TGTGGAATGGGAGGCCTCACCGGCTGTGAAACAAACTCACACGCTCACCGCGGCGGCTTCGAGGCCGGGATCGTCGGGCTTTCGACTGCCCGGCCGGGGCCTGTGGCGGCGCGGGACGGGGCGACATGCTGAGCAGTCGCCCAGACCTGTTTCCCCGCTGAAGAAGTTGTGACCCGGAGTGTCGCACGCCCTGTCGCTGTAAGGCCTTGCCATCGGTCACGCGCAGCGTGGCCAGAAATCGTGCGACTGTGGAAGCGGAGCCGCAGTGTCCTCAGGTGCCGGCCCGGCTTGAAGGCAAAGCCAGAAACAGAATGCTGTGGCCGTCGGAATCCCCCGGGCAAGCCAGGAGGCAAGCGGCCTGGGCATGCTCCGCAGGCTTGGGATCACGGGCAGGATGCCGTGGTACAAAGCACCACGAATCGGTCGCTCCGCGCCTCATCGTGGGCGTGAGGATCGGCGCGGTCATGCGCGTGCCAGAGCGCCTCACTCCGCGGCGAACGTGTCGCCCTGGCGGACATCGCCGGTTTCAAGGCCGCGCCGGAACCACCGGGCCCGCTGCTCGGCGGTGCCGTGCGTGAACGACTCGGGCACGACATAGCCGCGCGAGCGCATCTGGAGACGGTCATCCCCGAGCGCTGCCGCCGCGCGCAGGGCCTCCTCGACATCGCCGGACTCGAGCACGCTCCGCTGCTTGTTGGCATGATGTACCCACACACCCGCGTAGAAATCGGCCTGGAGTTCCAGTTTCACGAGCAGCGCGTTGGCATCGGCCTCGCGCATCCGGGCGCGGCTCGCCTGCACCTGGTCGGAGGTTCCCAGCAGGTTCTGAACATGGTGGCCGATCTCGTGCGCGACCACATAGGCCTGCGCCGCATCGCCCGCGGCCTGGTAGCGGCTGCTGAGTTCCTCGTAGAATGCAAGGTCGATGTACACCGTCGAGTCCGCCGGGCAGTAGAACGGGCCGACGGCCGAGGAGGCCGTTCCGCACGCGGAATCCACACCATCGCTGAAGAGCACGAGCCGCGGTGGGTCGTAGGTCTGGCCCATCTGCCGGAAGAGCGCGGTCCATACATCTTCCGTGTCGCCCAGGACGCGTGCGATATTGTCCGCCGCGGGGTCCTGGCCCTGCACCAGCGGCGCGCCCTGCTGACCACCGCCGCCGCCCCCGCCGGAAATGACGCCGGAGTTGAGAAGTGTTTGAGGATTTCCGCCCAGAACGAGATACAGCACCACCAGCACAAGCCCGCCCATTCCCAGACCACCACCCACGAGGGTTCGCCCGCCGATGCCGCGCCGGTCCTCAACATTCCCGCTCTGCCGCATGTTGCC
>CAYMWG010000563.1:0-1333 GCA_964393765.1 uncultured Phycisphaeraceae bacterium | reverse complement strand
CCGGCCGCGGCCGGGCAGTCGTCGCTGAGCGTCGCGATGCAGAACGCGCAGGCGGATGCGCCGGCGTGCGACTCGTGCGGGTCGATCATGGTCCGGAGCGGGACGTGCTACAAGTGCCTGAACTGCGGGGCGTCGATGGGCTGCTCGTGAGGGCGGCTCGGCGCTGACGGATGAGGGGAGTGGGAGAGACAGCGAGAGAAGCGCGAGGCCGGGTGAGTGTTTGGCGCGAGGATGGAACCCCGCCGCGGACGCGGGCGAAGGAACGCCCGCCGCCGAGACGGAACACCTGGTGAACGGACATGCTTGTAGAGCCACGGAGGAGTTCGGCAGCCAGCCGGCTCCCCGGCCCCGCGCGGCTCGCTTTGGAGGAAGGGGGGAGGGATCGAGGAATCAAGGGGTCAAGTGATCAAGGGATCAAGGGGTCAAGTGATCAAGGGATCAAGGGATCAAGGGGTCATGGGGTCATGGGGTATGGGTCAGTGCCTCGCGCCCCATGGGCATGTTGAATCGCTGCGCCGGATCGCCGGTGCGGACGTAGCCGGTCCCGCCCATGCGTCCGATCGCGCGGAGTTTGTCGGGATCGACGTGGAAGCGGTCGTTGACCAGACTGTCCGCGGCGTGGATATGCACCACGCGCCCGATGACGATGTTGCCCCCGCCGGGGACGCCGGGCGCGAGGCGAATGATGCGCATCGCGCGGCACTCGAAACTCAGCGGGCTTTCGGCGACGCGCGGCGGCTTGACGACGGTTGAGGATGCGGGTGTGAGGCCGGAGAGATCGAACTCGCTCTCGCCGTGGGGCAGGGGCTCCGCGCACGCGGCCATCTGGCGCTCGAAGGCCTCGCTGACGGTGTTGATGACGAACTCGCCGCCTTCGTCCACATCTTTCCCCGCGCTGTCCGCGAGCCCGCCGCCTCCCTCCACAATGTTGCGGAGCGTGTCCTTGATCGTGCCGTCGGGCCTGTTGGCGGGGCAGAAGAGCAGGGACATCGGTTCGGAGGCGACACCCGCGAAGAAGGAGAACGGGGCGAGGTTGAGCTCGCCGGTTGAGGAAATAGTCGAGACGAAGGCGATCGGGCGCGGGATGACGCCGCCGATGAGCAGTTTGTAGCGGTCGGCCTGGGAGATGAGGGCGGGGTCGAGGTGCATAGGCGAGAGTATGGGAGATGGGTTGTCAGGAATACGAACCCATGGACTGCAGTCCATGGGTTCTGCGCCTGCGGGCGGCTCGTACTATCGGGGGTATGAGCGAAGCACCGGGCGATCCGATCACATGGGCGTCGCTGCTGGGGCAGTGGGCGGCGTTTGCCCAGGCGAGTAAGGGGCTGGCGCG
>CAYMWG010000562.1:0-1333 GCA_964393765.1 uncultured Phycisphaeraceae bacterium | reverse complement strand
AGATGCATGTGGAGGCGGGGCTGGCCAGCGCGTTCGGAACGGACGGTCAGCCGACGGTCGGCGCTTCGCCGAGCGCGGGGCCGCTGGCGGAGGGCGAGTTGTGTGCGCGCCTGGCGGAGACGGCGTACTACACGATCGATGAGGTGCGCCCGCTGGAGGGGGATGAGGTGACGATCGGGTTTCCGTGCCGCTGCGCGGCGAAGCGGGCCGGTCAGATGCCACTCCCCAAGGAGCGCGGGTTCGTGCTGATGACGATCGCGGGCGCGGGTGAGGTGGGCGCGGCCGGGCCGGTGGACGCGGGAGGTTCGGGCTTTACGCCCGTGGCGCTGGTGCCGGGCAGAACGGTGTATGTGCCCCCGGCGTGCGCACGGGCGGCAGCGCTCCGCGCGGGCCGGGGCCTGCGGGTGCTGCGCATCGGCGTGCTTTACCGTCCCACATCGCTCTAAGGATCGACCATGCACCGCACGAACCCCGACGGAACCGTGATCTCATCCCACTGCGACTTCTGCGATGCGGAGTTCATCGACGCGGCGATGGTCGAGGGGCACCAGGGGAGTCTGGTGTGCATGAAGTGCCTGGGCGCGGCGTTCACGGAACTCAAGACGCTCAACGCCGGCGCGGAGAACAAGGGCCGCAAGTGCCGCATGTGCCTTGAGGAGCGGGACGAGGCGCAGTGGGAGAGCCCGCTGATGCCCGGGGCGGTGATCTGCCTGAGGTGTACGACGATGGCGTACCGGGCGCTCGAGAAGGACTCGGAGTCGGGGTGGAAGCGGCCGGGGACGGCGTGACAAGGGCGAGAGACGGGCCGTCCGATAGCCGATGAAGAGTTTGGGTGGTTTCGGGGCGATTGCCGCGGTTGCGCGGCACTGCTGTGTCAGCGAACAGGAGATGTGTGATGCATCATGGAACTCTGAGCGCCTTCACCTTGACGGCCGCGCTTGCGGTGACGACGGCTGCACTGAACGCCGGCCCCATCAATCCGCCCGCGGGCCCGGTCACCAGCACGTACAAGACGCTGAGCGAGGTCGAGCCGCGGATCGCCATCAACCTGGCCAACACGCCCGGCGATGCCGACTCGCTCTTCAAGATCACCCAGCCCGGCTCGTACTACCTCACGGGCAACATCACGGGCGTCCCCGCCAGGCACGGGATCGAGATCGCCGTGGCGGTCAACGGGCCCAGCGTCACCATAGACCTGATGGGCTACGAACTGGCGGGCGTCGCCGGCTCACTGAACGGGATCTCGGTGACGGTCTTCTCCACCCGCAGCATCGCGATCCGCAACGGCACACTGCGTGCCTGGGGCGGGGACGGAGTCGACGTGTTCAGCTTC
>CAYMWG010000561.1:0-1348 GCA_964393765.1 uncultured Phycisphaeraceae bacterium | reverse complement strand
CCCCTCCCCCCCCCCACAACGCGCCGCCCAGGCGCGACCGGACGGTGGTGCGCGAGGAGACCACCCAGCGCGAGGCGATCACTCCAGACGGCCAAAGGGTGATCCTGCGCAGGACCGTTGTCGACGAGGTTGAGGTCGTGCCGGAGGCGGGGGAGGATCCGAGGAGGGGTGCGCCAACATGAGAACCGAGTGTGGCCTGGTATCGATGGCGCTGGTGGTGCTCGCGGTGATGCTCGGCGGGTGCGCCGATGCGCGCACCGCCTGGGTGAGGAACGATTCGGACACGGTGATGCGAGTCCGCTTCTGGTGCGGCGCGAGGGCCGACGGCGATCGGCCGGAGCGTTTCGTGCCGGGGGATGTACATGATGTGGGACCCGGCGAGCAGGTGCGTGTACGGCTGGACGCGGCGGGCGGGTTTGAGTCTTCGGGGGAATCGATCGTGCGCGTGCAGGGCGAGCCGCTGGGCGCATCGTTCAAGCGGGTCACGCACTACTGGTTTGAGTTGAACCCGCCGGGTCCGTATGGCGTGCGGTTCTTTGGCGCAAGACCGGAAGTCCGGACCGAGCGTGACGGCGAGGGGACGATGGTCCCGGTTCCGGCCGAGCACTGGCCACAGGCTCAACCGAGCGAATGACTCGGCTACTTCGGAGCGGGTTCCGGCGGCGCGGGCTGTCCGGCGGGCGCTGCTTCCGTAGCGGTCGGCGTCTTGATCCCCGCGAGCACCTCGGTCACTTCGATCTCGAGCATGATGGGTGTGCCCTGCGCCACCACGACCTCGCCCTTTTCGTTCTTGGCGGACTTGAAGCCGTAGGCCATATCGGCGGGGATGGTCAGGCGGCGCTTCCCACCGATGCGCATTCCGGGCACGCCCTCCTTGATGCCCTTCATCGATTTGCCCAGCGCGATTTCCTTGGGGCCGCCCTGGGTCGCGGTGTCCCAGTACACCTCGCCGGTGGCGACCGACCAGCCGCGGAGATTGGTGCGGACACGGGCGCCGGGCCACACGATCTCGCCGGTGCCGATCCTGAGTTCCTCGATGACAAGGCCGTTGCCCATCGCGGTACGGCTGAGCGGGGGCGCTGGATCAAGGCCCTTGAGGCTCGGCGAGGTGCCCCCCGGTGCTGGACTTGCTTGTGCCGATGTGCCCGCGGCCGGGGCGGTGGGTGGCGCGGGTGGCGTCGTGGCCGTGCCGGCCGAATCGGCGAGAGCGGGCGTGGGGGTGTCCGCATTGGTGGCGGGTGCGCTGTCGCGCGGCTGACAGGCCGCGAGCGAGACCAGGCCGATTGAGAGCAGGGCGGTGAGCGGGCGGCGGGGCAGTGTGCGATTGGACATGCCGTGTTCTCCGGGG
>CAYMWG010000560.1:0-1355 GCA_964393765.1 uncultured Phycisphaeraceae bacterium | reverse complement strand
GATGGTGAGGGAGACGTTGTCAACAGCGACGGTCCCCCCCGCGGGCCCCTTGCCGCGCGGGCCCGGCGCGCTGTCAAACCGCTTGGTGAGGGAATCGAGTGTGATGGTGGTGGCCATGGGGACTCAGACGATGCCGGCCTTTGGTGGCACCGGTCTCCAGACCGGTGCATTTTCGCCACCACTTGGCCCGACAACCATATCACCCCGCATGACAACTCCTCACCACCCGCCGATGGTCGCCCTGCTGCTGGTCGTGTTCGCCTGCACCTTCGCGCTCGCGGCAGTCCCGCCCGCAGAGCCCGCGCCGGGCCCGACTCCGGCGACGACGCCCCCTTCCGCCCCGGTCGTCGTCGTCGAACTCTTCACAAGCGAGGGGTGCAGTTCGTGCCCGCCCGCCGACGACCTGCTGGCGGAGTTGGCGAAGCAGCAGGCGGAAGGGAAGAGGGATGAGGGAGGAAGGGAGAAGGGGGACAGGAAGGACGGGAAGTCAGAAGTTCCCGACGCGGGCACGCGCATCATCTTCCTCACCTTCCATGTGGATTACTGGGATCGGCTGGGCTGGCCGGATCGCTTCGCATCCGCGCAGGCGACCGAACGCCAGCGTGTCTACGGCGCGGCGTTGAAGGAGCGGAAGGCCGACAGCGGCGGGGTCTACACGCCGCAGATGGTCGTGAACGGGAGCGCGGGGTTTGTCGGGAGCGATGCGAAGCGCGCCCGCGCGGAGATCGCCGCGGCGGCCAAGGGCGTGATGCCCGTCGGCGTGACGCTCGATGTCGAAGCGCCGCCGGAGCGCGGCCCGTTCACGCTGACGGTCACGCTCAAGGATGCGCCCAAGGGTTGTGTGGTTCTGGGCGCGCTGGTGGAAGATGGGCTGAGCACCGAGGTCAAGCGCGGCGAGAACGCGGGCCGGAAACTCGCGCACGATCGCGTGGTCCGCGTTTTCAAGGTACAGAAGCCCGATGCCAAGGGTGTCGCGTCGATCGCGCTCGATGTGCCCAAGGATGCGAGCCTGGCGCGGTCGCGCGTCGTGGCCGTGGTGCAGGAAGCGCCCGGCGGGAAGGTCATCGGCGCGGCGGAGCGGGTGATGGCGATGACGGCGAAGTAGCACGATCATCTTGTAGCACGGGCATCTTGCCCGTGTTCCGCGGCACGACCCGGCACGGAGTGCCGGGCCACCCGAGTCAACCTCACGCCACTGTCACACTCTTGTCGAGGTAGACGTCCTGGATCGCGTTCAGCAGCGCCGCGCCGTCCTTCATCGGGCGCTGGATGCGCCGTGGCTGGAGTCGATTGCGGCGGACTATGGGCAGCCCGCGAACCAGAGGCTGAGGAACGCAAAGATGTCGGGCACGGTG
>CAYMWG010000559.1:0-1366 GCA_964393765.1 uncultured Phycisphaeraceae bacterium | reverse complement strand
ACGTAGGACTCTGGCCTGCAGGCGGAGTGCGAGATCAAGGAGCAGCGTCGGCTTCGGGCGCAGGGCCCGCCGGCACACTCACGGCAGGAAGCGGCGCCCTCAACCACTTCCACTCCGCGTTCGGCACATCTTCTGCCCTCGCAAATGTCACGCTGATTGCTCGCGGGAGTCTATTCGGGATGACCTGCACAAGATGCGCCCGATCGCCCCAGGGTTGAGCCCCCAACGTGTGCGGAGGTGCCGCGACCGACAGCGCAGCGTACGGCTTGTGCGCAATGCCCAACTCGTGTCTTTGCCAGGTGCCTAGGGCCGTGCCCGCCTCCAGGGCCCGAGCGCGAAACGCCCAATTCCAGTTGTGCCTGTCCACCCATCGCGATCGCACAGAAAAAAAGGATGTCGCCACGCCATCCGTGACCTTTAGGACTGCGCCATCCGGTGCCACCACAAAGGCCAAGCCTGTTCCCCGGGGTCCGGGGGACGCAGTCGCCCACGAGACGGCCATCGTGAGGGCCACAGGCGAGGCCGCGAGCAAACCCGCCAGAGCGAGCATCGCCAAAGGCGCGAACGCGAGCGCTGCCCATCGCGCGGCGCGCGCCGTCCGCGGCGAAAGCACCATCGACACGACCGTCCGGTTCGCCAGCAGCCCACGCCCGCACTCAGGGCAGGACTCGACGCGGACTGGCAGGCCGCGCAACGAGTACCCGCATATGTTGCACAGCCGACTCTCCACCGGCGCGACCCGCTGGAGCCGACGCCGCACCGCGCTCACCGACATCAGCACGTCGCTCAGCGGCGCTGCCACTACCGCCATGCTCACTCCCGCGAGCGGCAGCCAGCCCAGCCCCAGCATCTCCAACTGAAACTTCCCGACCTCTCCGATGTATGACAGCCCGGCAACCAGCCCGCACACCAGGCACACCGGCGGCATCCGCACCAACAGCACGCGCACCATCACCGCCGCGGCCAAGGTCATCGCCGGCCTTCTGCCCAGCCCCAGGTCCAGCCGCCTGTCGGCGCGCAGGGCAAGCCCGGCAGCGAGCCATGTGATGAGAATATGAATCGCCGAGAACACCACGGGCGCGAGCAGAAGACTGACCAGCACCGCCTCGCCCGCGTATCCCGGCAGATCATCGCCGGGCAGGTCCGGCACGCTCCACATGGCGTACTCGATCCAGTCCGCGGATGCAAAGTCAATGGTCGGGTCTTGCGCCAGTGCTCTCTCGATGTACGACTGGCGCACATGCTCACGCCAGAAGATCGGCGTGAGCCCGCCTGCGAACCCCACTCCGAACGCCAACAAACAGCACGTCCCGCCGATCAGCAGCAGCACCACCCGGCGCGCGGACGGCCGCAGCGGGTCACGAGT
>CAYMWG010000558.1:0-1371 GCA_964393765.1 uncultured Phycisphaeraceae bacterium | reverse complement strand
GGCCTGTTCGCCGCGCTCAGCCACGCCGCGAGAAGCGCGGCCGCGCCGATGACGCCGACCCACACACCGATGTGCGAAGACGCGAGCACGCCGTCCCCCGCCTCGCGCCAGAATCCCGGATACGCCGAGGGCTCGCGCACGCTCAGCACGAACAGCAGCAGGGGCACAAGCACCGATGCGCTCCAGATGCAGCACGCGCAGCCTGTGAGCAGAACCGCGGAGCCGCGTTGGCGGCTGCGCGCCGAGAGCGGCGCAGGCCCGGCATCACCTTCCGCCGATGAGGGCCCGCGGGCCCGACGCGTGACCAGCCCGACCACCCACACCGCGCCCGCCAGCGCGACAAGCAACGCGGGCCACGAGGCGATCCACACGCCCCGCAGGTCAGGCACGCGGTTCATCTCCGACCAAAGATAGATGGAGTAGGTATTCACCTGCGCGACGTGCAGCGGGATCGCCGAGCCCGCCATGACGAGCGCGCACAGCCCGCCGGCGCGCCACAAATCGGGCGAGAGAAGCCGAAGGCACTCCCACGCGCGGCGCCTCGCGCTCGCGCCATCGCTTCGCATCGCCTCCAGCACGCTCTCGGAAATACGCCCCGCCGCGGGCGCGAGCAGCAAGAGCGCCAGCGGCCAGACCCACAGGCTCAGGCCGCCGATCGCCATCGCCCGCCCGGCCCACACGCTTGTCCACGGCGGCAGCACAGCGAGTGTGTCGCCCAGCCACGTCCCCGGCGACCGGAGCAGGTTCCACCCGGCGTAGGCGAGGTAACTCGGCAGGAGCAGAGGGGCGAGGCCCATGCCCATCGCCCACACGCGGGCCCTTGGACCCAGCCCGCGCATCCACCACGCCCACACGAGCGCGAGCATCGCCGCGACGAAGCCGATGAGCGAGCACCAGAGGAGGGTGTGGCCCGCGGCGATCAGGCCCGACCATTCACGCAGCGGATCGACCCGCTCCAGCGCGGAGTCCGGGCGCGGAATGGCCCAGACACGCCGGAAGACCCCGGCCGCGGGGAGGAGCACGAGGCCGACGGCGGCGACCCAGAGGAAGAGCGAGCCGAGGTCGGAGGCTGTGGGTCGGCGCGGGCGCGGGGCCATTGGGCGAGTCTACCCCTCGGATGGAGGCACGGGTTGTTCAGTCCGAAGGGCTGGCCGTCGTAGCCTGGGGTCAAGCGAGCCTTGTGGGGGGCGAGCGCGACCCCCGGACAGAACGCCTAGGACATGTCTGACCCCGAAGGGGGTCAACGTGCCGTCGATGGTCGCATCCTACGGGCACACGCTGGATGGCGTGTCCCGTTGTCCTTGTCAACGCGCTCCGTGGACCGATGCACAAGGCGCGTTGACCGATGAACGACGGCTGCTCACTGATGCG
>CAYMWG010000557.1:0-1374 GCA_964393765.1 uncultured Phycisphaeraceae bacterium | reverse complement strand
CCTCTGGCATCTGCGGACCATGCTCGCCGGGCTCGGCCCTGCGATCGCGCGGCGTGCATCGGTCGTCGGGCGCCGCTCATCGATCATCGCGCTCTGCGCATCGCTCAACGGTTACCTTCATCGGCGAACGCGCCTTGTGCATCGGTCAACGGAGCGCGTTGACAGGCGCACGCGCTCCGTTCATCGTTCAACACGTGTGGGGGGCGACGCCCGGTATCTCGCTGTTGCTCCGCGCCTCTGCGCGAGGCTTCCCCCTTCTGCTCGTCTCTGCTCGCTCTGCTCATCCGGGTCCGTTCCCCTCCCCAGCATCCAGATCGACAATCTCCTCCACGCCATACGTCGCGACGACCTCGTCAAAGTTGAAAGCCTTGTCGTTCACACCTTCGTTCCGCGCCGAACTGAGCGACAGCCGGATGCTCGCATCCGTCCCCTTGGAATGGATCGTGATGCTCTTAGGGATCCACGGCGCGCCGCCCCGCGTCGTGCCCGCGGCCACCTCCACCCGTTCATCGCCCTCCATGTGGGCAACAACAACCGCGCTGCCTCCCGCGTCGAACAGTTCGATCTTGATCGGCCGGTACGTCGCGGGATCGACCCACACCCGCTGCCTGCCTCTCCCGTCTTCAGCCTCATCTGCGAGCATGGTTGTGATCCCCAGCCGCTCACCATCCGCCGACCACTGCGTCGCGCCCCACGCCCGCTCATCGATCGGCGTCAGACACAGCACCCGGATCAGGCTCCGCGGCGGGATGCTCACCCCCAGCCGCTTGGCCGCGCGATCCGAGAATGACCCGTGCCGCCCAACATAAGCGACCGGCTCGTCCATCATGTCCAGCCACCAGTAGCGCTCCGCATCGCTCCCCAGCCAGAACTTCACCTGCCCGAGTTTGCCCAGACTCAGCGCAAGATGATCGGGCCGCACGATCTGGATCGTGCCCTCCGGCTGTTCGATGCGCTCGTTCCCCTTCCGATCCGTGTACCTGAACTGCATTGTCACCTGCGCACGGAAACGCCCGAGCGGCTCGATCCGCTCGTTGTACTTCGCGGCGGCTTCCGCATATTCCGGTGCGGGTCCGCGCGACACGACCCCGGCATCCGCAAGACCCTTGCCCTGCTGGTCTGGACACCCAGCCAGTACCAAAGCGCTCATGGCAAGCACCCCAGAAGCAACCGGTGCGCGCCAAATCATCACGACGCTCCAGGAGTTGCAATCTGTCCGCTCGCCCCCGGCTCGATCAACACCGTCTGCAACTGCTCGACCGCGATCGCAACATCCTCATCACGCATCCCCGGATCGATGACCTCGATCAGCGCGGGCCCCTCCGGCGGCTTGGGCACACCCTTGGGCCGCACCAGCATCGCGCCGCGCGACCC
>CAYMWG010000556.1:0-1385 GCA_964393765.1 uncultured Phycisphaeraceae bacterium | reverse complement strand
GCATCGCGGAATGGAACCGGGCGTCGCTGGCGGCGCTGCATGTGGTCGCCCTGCCTTCCTATGTGCCCACGCCGCACCCGTTGATTCCCTTCGATCTGCCGACGCAGGCCGACTTCGTTCCCGAGGCCCGCCAGCAGTGGGAGCAGTTCGCGACCGAGTGCTCGGCCAAGTCCACGGTCGCGTTCGACATCGAGATCGGCAGCCCGCGTGAGCGGGTCCTGGAGCGTGTCCGCCGTGACAAGCCCGACCTCCTTGTCATGGGCTCGCACAGCGTGCTCGACTCAGCGAAGGATGTCGGGCCGACCGCCGCTGCGTGTGTCCAGCGGGCCGAGACGAAAGTGCTGCTCGTCCGCGAGGGTCACGCCGGGCCATTCAAGGCCGTCGTCGCCTGTATCGACTTCAGCGACACCTCACGGCGGGCGCTGGAGCAAGCGATCCGGGTCGGAGCCCAGGACGGCGGGGTGCTCCACATCCTGTACGTCTACGACGACCCGTGGTACGGGCTTGGCCCACCGGCGGGGATCGCGGCCAACATTCCCGACCTCAAGGCCCAATACAAGCGGGCCGTCGAGGACCGCGTGCGTGAGTTCTGCGCGCCCCTGGCCCACGAAATCAACGCCCTCAGGGCGGTCTTCCACGGCCTGGAGTCGGAGTGGCGCGGCGGCGGGTACGGGCACGCCATCGTCGCGTTCGTGAAGCGCGAGGGGTGCGACCTCGCCGTGCTGGGGACGAGGGCCAAGTGGAACCTCCGAGATTTCTTCTGGGGGACCACCGCCGAGCGCGTGGTCCGCTCCGCCCCGTGCTCAATCCTGGCGATCAAGCCCGAGCCGGACGGACGGTGAACCCGTGATGGTCGCGCCGCAGAAGCGCCTGAGTGATCGGAGCCCACGATGAAGGTCGTCTTCTATTCGAGCAAGCCCTGCGAGAGGCCGTTTCTGGACGCGGCAAACGCCGGCGCGCCTCACGAACTGGTGTACTTGGATGCGGCGCTCACACCGGCGACGGCGGACATCGCACGCGGCTTCCCCGCCGTCTCGATCTTCGTGGGTGACGACGCCTCCGCGCCGGTCGCGGCCACGCCCGACCCAACGGAGATGACCGCCTTCAACCTCTTCACCTTCAACGGCCGCGTTTTCCCCGGCACGGCTCCGCTGGTGGCCAAACTCGGCGAGCGGGTCCGCATCCGCATCGGCAATCTCAGCACCACCAACGCGCACCCTATCCATCTGCACGGCTACTCGTTCAAGGTCACCGGCACCGACGGTGGCCCGATCCCCGAGTCGGCCCAGTGGCCCGAGGTCACCGTCAACGTCCCCACCGGTGCCTCGCGCGACATCGAGTTCATCGCCGACAACGAGGGCGACTGGGCCTTCCACTGCCACAAG
>CAYMWG010000555.1:0-1391 GCA_964393765.1 uncultured Phycisphaeraceae bacterium | reverse complement strand
ACTCGGCACCGTGCAGGTCGATTACAACATGGCCATCCGCTTCGACCTCTCGTACATCGGCCCCGACAACAAGCCCCATCGGCCCGTCGTCATCCACCGCGCCCCCTTCGGCAGCATGGAGCGCTTCTGCGGCGTGCTCATCGAGCACTTCGCCGGCGCGTTCCCGACGTGGCTCTCGCCCGAGCAGGTGCGTGTGCTGCCGATTTCCGAGAAAACCGCGGACTACGCCCGCCGGGTGGAGCACTCGCTCCGCGAGTGCGGAGTTCGAGTAACCCTCGACGAAACCAACGAGCGCATCCAGGCGAAGATCAAGGACGCCGCGGACTGGAAGGTGCCCTACATGCTCGTCGTCGGCCCGCGCGACGCCGAAGCCAACGAGGTCTCCCTCCGCGCCCGCGGCCACATGAAGGACCTCGGCACCATGTCCCTCACCGGCTTCGTCGACGCCATCAAGGACGAGATCGCGACCCGCGGCGGGACGACGGTCGTAAGCCGGTTCGTGTAACGAACCGCGACCCTCCTGAAATGAGCCGCGACCGTCAGGGAGCGGAGGGCCGTCCGTCAACCCAATCCACCCCCTGTTCCTGCAACACATACGCGATCGCGCGCGACAGCGACCTCGGGGTGTTAAGATTTCTTGTGCTGCCGTGACGAGCCCAGATCGGCGCGCCCCTCGCAGCCAGCCCCGCCTCGACGAGCCGCCGCGTTGACCATGCCTTCACGTCGTTCATCACGCGCTCCGGCGAGCGATCAGCCGCAACCACGACATCCACATGGTTCGTGCGAACGTTGGCGCGTGCAGAATCCACGACCCATGCACAGCCACTTCGCGGATGGTCTGGTCCACGACGCGGCGCATCGGAGCATCCAGACTCGCCGGGAGTTCGGCAAGCCTTGCTTCCCGCGCCTCACGTTGTGCATCTGCTGGGAGCAAGGGCGTGCCGGGAATGTTGTGCAGCCGATCCACGGAGCCCCGCGGATGTCCGTGAAGCCATGTGGCATAGGTGTGAAACGTGATGAAGTAGGGCATCGACACACCGGCGGAGTCTAATAACACACCGCTCCCTAACGGTCGCGGTTCGTTGTACTGGCCCGGATTTCCCAGATAGGAACTTACTTTCTGGTATCATCGCGCCTCGTTTGACCGCAAGAACAAGGGCTTTTCTCGATGCCATGGACGGCCGGATCGGAGCATCCGATGGGTGAAGGCGGCAGGGACGCACCCGGGGTGGGTTTCGACGGGTCTTTGAGGCTGGAGTTCCACGGCTCCACGGTCACGTCCGACGCCGGGCTGATCCCCTCCCCCCCTATCGCCAGCTCGATGAAGCCCTCGGTGCGACGGCCATGGCCGGGAGCATTCTTCAGGATCAGCGGACCGGCAGGAACACTCG
>CAYMWG010000554.1:0-1392 GCA_964393765.1 uncultured Phycisphaeraceae bacterium | reverse complement strand
CTTTGGTGGCCCTGCCTTTGGTGGCCCCGCTCTCCAGAGCGGGGTTCCTCACTAGCGACTTTCAAACCTCATCAACGGAGTCCCCCACCATGACCACCGACCACGATCTTGCCGTTCTGCTCGATTCCCTGCGCGCAAGCAACGACCCGCTCGCGCCGCAACGCCTCGCCTCCGTCAACACGCTCATTCTCACCATCGCCGCGCAGGCCTCGATCATCCGCGCACTGGAGATCGAACTCCGCGCCCGGCGCGCCAGCGATGAGCCGCTGGGTGCGCTTATCGCCAACTTTCCGCGCGTGTCGGACACGCCCGTCGCGCGCAGCGGCATTTCGACCGACGATGCCCTCGCCGCCTGCCGCGAACTCGCCGATGCCGCGGCGTCCTCGCGCGATGTCTCCACCATCCTCGTGCAGGTCGCGAGGGTCGCCAGAGCGCTGCTTTTCTAGCGTAAGCCAAACTGCCCCGCTCCGGAGAGCGGGGCCACCCAAGAACCCAATACCCGGGACACGATTCGAACGTGCGACCTGCGCTTTAGGAAAGCGCTGCTCTATCCAGCTGAGCTACCCGGGCAGCACGAGCAGTTTACGCACACGATTCAACCTGCCGCGCACGCTCCGCTTCCGTCCATCCCACCTCTCACATCCCACATCGCACACCCCTCCTTCCTCAGAACCTCACCTCCATCCCGACAAACACCCCCGCCACACCGCCGGAGAACTCGAACTCGTCCTCTTCCTTCCCATCGCTCGCCTCCATGATCACCTGCCGCCAGCCGATCTCCAGCCCCACGTTCCTCGAGAACCTCCACCCGAAGTAGATGTCCAGGTCCGTCGAGAAGATCGACCTGTCCGCCTCGACCCACGCACCGAAACTCGCCTGCGCACCCACGATGAACTGTTTGATGAGTTCAGCCTCAAACCTGAAACCGATCAGCGGCTCAAAGTACGTCTGGTCTGTGCTCGCGCTGGTCGCATCCGCGAGCGATGCCACGCTCAGGTCGATGTCGTGTACGCGCACGCCGCCAAGGGCGATCAGCCGCAGACCCGCATCCTTCGCGTTGTCCGGCACGCGCGAGGCCGCCTTGAAGTCCCGCGACCACACCTCGTACCCCACCGTCGCCTCGAACGTCGCGTACTCCATCCGCACGTCCAGCGGCTCGCCCGGCGACACCTCC
This sequence comes from uncultured Phycisphaeraceae bacterium, assembly GCA_964393765.1. Taxonomy (GTDB): domain Bacteria; phylum Planctomycetota; class Phycisphaerae; order Phycisphaerales; family UBA1924; genus JAHBXL01. The sequence goes on along the minus strand of CAYMWG010000554.1, from coordinate 218 downwards.
ACCGACCCGATGCGGAACGCCGCATCCGCCCGCGTCGATTCGCGGTCCAGCGTGAACGCGCCACCCAGGAACGCGAACCGCCAGCGATCCGCCGCGACCTCAATCGCGCCCATCGGCGCCAGCCGCGGCGTGTCGAGGTTCAATCTCGCGACATCCACCTTGTCGCCCGAGTCTGTGAACCCGCTGCCCCCCCCTCCCGAACCCGACGATGCGGGCAG
>CAYMWG010000553.1:0-1401 GCA_964393765.1 uncultured Phycisphaeraceae bacterium | reverse complement strand
TCCGCTGACGACCGCGAGAAAGCACGAGGTTCACCATGAATAGTCAGCGGATCGCACTGGTGACGGGCGCGAACAAGGGGATCGGGCTGGAGACGGCGCGACAACTCGCCGCCAAGGGGATGACGGTGCTGGTCGGCGCGCGCGATGCCGCGCGGGGGGAAGCGGCGGCGAACGGATTGAAGAAGAACAAACTGGATGCGCGGTTCATCCAACTGGACGTGACAGATCAGGCGAGTGTGGCCGCGGCGGCGGCGAAGATCGGCAACGAGTTCTCGCGGCTTGATGTGCTGGTGAACAACGCGGGAATCGCGGAGGAAGGGTGGGAGTCGGTCCCCAGCACGACCAAGGTGGCGGACCTTCGCGCGACCTTCGAGGTGAACTTCTTCGGGCTGGTGGGCGTGACGCAGACGATGCTGCCGCTGCTGCGGAAGAGCGCGGCCGGGAGGATCGTCAACCTGACGAGCATCCTGGGGTCGCTGAGCGAGCACCGCGACCCGGCCTCACCGATCTACGGGATGCTGAGCCTGGGGTACAACGCGAGCAAGAGCGCGGTGAACATGTTCACGGCGAACCTTGCGCACGAGTTGCGGGAGACGAAGATCAAGGTGAACGCGGCGCACCCCGGCTGGGTGAAGACGGACATGGGCGGGGAGGGCGCACCGCTGAACGTCGAGCAGGGCGCGTGGACGAGCGTGTATCTGGCGACCCTGCCGGAGACAGGTCCGAGCGGCGGGTTCTACCACCAGACGGTGCATATGAGGTGGTGAGGGAAGGGATGAGGGAGAAGGGACAGAGGGACAAGCGCCCTGGATCCCTGGATCCCTTCACTCCTTGCTCAGTCTTGTGGGACCGATGGCTCCGGCTCACCAGCCTCGATCGGCCCGGGCTGAAAGGTCATGCGCCGGTGGGGCACTCCCGCCTCGCTGAATGTGTCCGAGTCAAAGGCCCAGCCGAGGGAGGTGTAGAAGCCGTAGGCGGTGTCGCGCGCGTGGCAGAAGAGCGAGTGCAGACCGAGTTCGCCGAAGGCGCGGCGCTCGACGGCGACGACCAGGCGCGTGCCGATGCCCTCGCCCTGGCGCTGAAGGTCCACTGCCATCTGCATGAGTTTGCCGGTGCCGGAGTCGGGATAGTCGGCAAGCAGGGTGGCGCAGCCGATGACGCGCGGGCCGGAGGGGTGGGCGAAGACCGCGACGAAGTGCTCGAAGCGCTCCTCGACGCCGGGGAACAAAGCCTTGAACTTGGGGACATCCAGGCCGATCGGGTTGAGCAGGACCGTCTCGCGCAGCGCGCACTCCTGCGCGTAGAGAGGATCGGAGAGGGTGATGCGGCGGACGGTGATCATTTTGATGGGGCTGCAGCGCGCAGGGGCCGAAGTAAAGCAGGTTGGGGTGTGGGGTGCAA
>CAYMWG010000552.1:0-1401 GCA_964393765.1 uncultured Phycisphaeraceae bacterium | reverse complement strand
CGCCGACTTCAAGCCCGGCGACGGCGGCACAAAATAGGGGGGCGCCGTCTACATGCCCCGCTGGGTCAACACGCAGGGCGAGAGGGGGCCGTGGTCGGAGATCGCGACGGCGACGGTGGCGGCGTAAGCGTTCGCTTCTCCACAACTGAATCGGCACGACCGACGGCCCCGGCACACCTCACAAGGCGCGCTGGGGCCGTTGCGCTTCGTGCGGGCAGCGAGCCGCGTGCAATCACCCGCGGGCGTGCGCTAGCCTTGGGAGCGCATGAGTTCGTCACCACGCACAAACACACGCACACACACCGTCGCTGGCACCGTTGCATGGATCGGCCTTGGGCTCGGGCCGATCCTCGCGATCATTGCGTGGTTTCTGCTCCCGGGCGTTCGGCTCGATGAGGCCGGTACGTCCATCGGCGGGCTCACCGATGCCGGTCGGATGACCGGGGCCGTCGCCGTGTTGATGGCGTGCTGGTGGCTGACCGAGGCGATCCCGCTCAGCGCGACCGCCCTGCTGCCGCTGGTGGTGTTCCCCGTTGGGGGCGTGCTGAGTTTCTCCGCCGCGGCCTCCCCGTACGCGAGCGAAGTCATCTTCTTGTTCATGGGCGGGTTCATCCTCGGGCTGGCGATGGAGCGTTGCGGGCTTCACAAGCGCGTGGCGCTGCTGACGGTGCTGCTCGTGGGGACCAGCCCCAAGCGGCTCGTCGGCGGGTTCATGCTCGCCTCGGCGATGATCAGCATGTGGGTCAGCAACACCGCCACCGCGATCATGATGCTGCCGATCGCGCTCAGCATCATCGCCCTGGTGCGGGAGCGTCATGCGCCACCGGGCACGCCTCCCGGAGAGCGGCGCTCGCCCGACCCCAACTTTGAATCGACCCTCATGCTTGGAGTCGCGTATGCGGCGTCGATCGGCGGCGTTGCCACGCTCATCGGAACGCCGCCCAACGCCGTCTTCAAGGGCTTTGTCGAAGCACACTTCAAGCACGAGGTGGGGTTCACGGATTGGATGAAGGTGGGAGTGCCGCTGGTCGTGGTGTATCTGCCGCTGGCGTGGTTCTACATGACGAGCATCAGCCAGCCGGTTCGGCTCAAAGAGATTCCGGGCGGACGAGCGATGATCCGTGGAGAGTTGGCGGCCCTTGGCCGAATAAACCTGGGTGAATGGGTGGTGCTGCTGGTCTTTCTCCTCACGGTCGCGCTCTGGGTGTTCCGGCCGGCGCTCATCGAACTGGGCAAGGCGCACGGGATATCTGGTATGAGCGCGGTCAACGACGCATCGATCGTGCTCTTCTCGTGCCTGTTGCTGTTCGTCATCCCGATCAAGCCGCGAGAGCGGGTCTTTGCGATGGACTGGAAGACGGCCGAGCGTCTGCCGTGGGGCACCCTCATCCTGTTCGGCGG
>CAYMWG010000551.1:0-1404 GCA_964393765.1 uncultured Phycisphaeraceae bacterium | reverse complement strand
GAGAAGTACGGCGCGGCCGTGTGCCTCACGGGATTCACCGGGAAAGCCGACCACATCAACGGCTGGTACATGTTCCGGCATGACTCCGAGAACAGTGGGAATGCCGCCACGCCTCTCGACCCGTTCCTTGCAAAGCACATTCCCGTGCGGTGAACCGGGCACAACATCTGCATCACTCAGATGTTGCCGGTCGCTCGGAAGACACGGTTGTGGGGTTCGGCAGCGGCACCAGCCCCGCGTTTGCGCGAAGTGTGTTCTGATCGACAAGTGCCGCGGCCAACGCCTCTGGTTGGAGCGTCACAATGGTGCCGTCCACCAGTCCTACGACAGTTGCTCCCCAACTTCGCACTCCGGGTTCATACGCGGAGACGACTGTCCATAGCAGCGGGCTTGCGGTTGCGAAATCGATGCCGTGGTAGCAGAACACGGTGTCGCCGACGCGATGGGCGATGACCTCGGGCGAGATTGATGCGTTCGCGGCGGCGACGATCGCATCGGTACGATCGTTATCCGCGGTCGCAACGTTGTCGAGCGTCATCCCCGCGATCTTGACGGTCTCCATTCGACTGGAAAAATCGAGGCCGGGGGAAAGAAACTCGGAGACTGCGACCCGCTGCGTGCTGATGAGTTCGGCGGCGTGCGCGGGTGGCGCGCCATATTCCCCGGCGTGCGTCTTGATCGCGATGGCGAGTTGCTGGATCCGCGCGGAATCGCCCGAGCCGGACGCCGGAGTGGTCTGCGCCGCGGCGGCCTGCGCTGCCGCCGCCTGGCCCGCGGCAATGCCCGCGCGCACCGGGCCTACGAACAGCAGGATGATGCCGGCAACGGTGATGATCAACCCAAGCCCGAGCGGAAGAAGTGACGCGAGAGCGGCGCGCCCAGCGCTGACTTTCTGGCCATCCTTGAGCATGAGCGTCGCGGACACCGCCCACCAGATCGACCCGAGCCAACCGATGTAGATTCCCAGGCAGGGGATGGCGTTGAAGATGTTGGTGCCGCTGGAATAGAGCATGCACTGCATGGTCCGGCCGATGCCCGCCGAGACGGGGCCGGTGAGCCGGAGCAGTCCGTGGGCCATCGCGCCCCAAACGAACGCGGACAGGATGATCGCGACCACGGCGGCTACAGCGGTGCCAAGGAAGGCCAGCAGGGGTGCTACCGCCGATCCGAATCCACCGCCGCCGCCACCGGTGCTCAGCGCGATGATCCCGATGACGAGAAAGAGTACCGCGAACGCGCCGAACCCGAAGAGCAGGTACACAGTGTTGGTAACGGTTGCGAACCAGGTCGCCTCAAGCAACGAGGACCGCTCGGGAGTGGAGCGGGCGAGGCGGCTGGGCGTGCCCATGGACTGGATGACGGTGCCGAACCAGCCCCGGACAATCCCCTTTTCGCGCCGTTCCA
>CAYMWG010000550.1:0-1406 GCA_964393765.1 uncultured Phycisphaeraceae bacterium | reverse complement strand
ATCGGCCAGGCGTACGGCCTGTTGCTGGCCGATGTCGGTGAGGGGCGGGTCGGCAGGAGGCTCCGGCTCAGGCTCGCTGCCCGGCTCGCCGCTCGGCGACGGTTCCGGTTCGCTAGCGGGCTCCGCACCGGGCGCAGCCGGAACCGGTGGCGACACCGACTCAGGCTTGGGTTCGTCGCGGATCGGCGCGGGCGTCAGCGGGGTGATATCGCTGTGACTGGCGGGCCGAATCGTGCTGTCGCGTTGGAAGAGTTCGACATCAAACTCGATGCCCTCCCACTCGACCTTGGCGGACCAGGGGACGGAGAGCGACACGACCTTGACGCCGCGGCCGGATTCGCCCATCCTGACCCGTTGTCCGTCCGCAAAGAGCACGCTTCCGTTGACCATGGCGATGATCGCCGGCCCGCCGTAGCGGGAGGGCTTGATCGGTACGCGCGGGGCCGTGTCGGTGTACTCCGGGCGTGGCGGGCGTGGTCGCGGCGGGATGAAAAACATGGACCGGCCGTCGATCTGCGCCTGTTGGGCGCGGAGGGTGGCCGAGAACTCGGCGAGGCGGTCGTCATCGGTGCGCTGTGCGCCCGAGTCCATGGCCGGGAGGCGCGCTGCGCGGACAACCGGCCACGCGTGCCAGAAACACCAGCCGAGGGTGAGCGCGATGAGCGCGGCCATGCACGCGCCCAGCCAGCGCGGCCCGCCCGCCCGCCTGCGCAAGCCCAGGAGCAGACCGGTCATTCGGCTCATGAGCGGCCCCCCACCGGATTGAGCGCCGGAGCGGCGATCCACGATTCCACGGCGATCATGACGCGCACGGTGCGTGCCGGGGGGGCGGGGGGGGCATCGTCCGACGAATCGCGCGAGCGCCCGCCTCCACCTACCGCCTTGTCGATCTTGACGCGGGAGACAGCGGTGACCTCGCGGTCCTGCTCGAGGTCGGCGAGGATGGCCATGACCGTGCCAGGGGCGGCCTCGAAGGCGACATCGAGCACATAGCGGTCGAGTCGCGCAGTCGCGCCGACGACCGCGCCGGCCTCATCAGCGCGGATCGCGCCGGACCGCTCGCTGTACGCGGCGTTCTCGACCCCGTGATCAAGCAGGATCGCATTGACGGTGCGCTGCAGGGCCTCGGGTCGCGCCCCGGCATCGGCGGGGTGCCTCGGGAGGCCGAACGTCGAGACCGCTCGCTCCAGTTCGCCGCCGGCGCGGGAACTCGGGGCGAGGAGCAGCCGCTCGCGCCGGAGGTCGGATTCGAGCGAATCGGCGCGAGCCCGCGCGACGCTCGCGGCGTCGAGGGCGGGCTCGATCGCGAGCAGATAGATCGCGATGAAGGCGACAAACACCAGAAGCCAGCGACCGGCCCGCGGCATCCGCGTCACAAGTTCGATGAGTCGGTTCATGTGCCGCTT
>CAYMWG010000549.1:0-1419 GCA_964393765.1 uncultured Phycisphaeraceae bacterium | reverse complement strand
CCCCATGGCTCACCCCCATCGATGCGAACTTCCGCCCCACGAACCTGCTCACCGCCAGCACGCGATCGCACGACGACAGCATCCGCACCATCGCGGCCCGCCGCTCCGCATAATCGTTCGGCGGCTTCTCGCTCGGAGGCTCGGGCAGGATGGTGTTATCCAGCGGACGCAACTCCGGCGCATTCGCGTCCCGCGCCACCGGCGGGTTCAACTCCGCCATCAGGTAGGGCGTCTTACCCCGCGCATCGTTCCCCGCCGCGCCCTGAGCGCCCGTCGCGTCGGCCGCGCTCTGAACAGGCGTCCCCGGCAGGCGACCGCGTGTGCGCCACCACGCCGACGCCAGTTGCGCACCCGAACTCACCGCCCGCCACGCAACGCCGGCCGATGCCCGGAACTCCGCCGCCGCATCCTGAACCTCGTTCCCGCCCCGTCCCCTCGCGAACGCCGCCTCCAGTTTCGCCCGCTCCGCATCCGGGTCGAGCGAATCGATGCACTTGGCGCAGTTGTGCCCGTTGTCGTAGTCGTAGCACGTCTCGCGGTGACCCTGCATGAAGTACACCTGCGGGCACAGCGTGTGGTAGTTGTGCAGACTGAAGACCACCCTCGCGCCCGCCGCCCGCGCCCGCTCCACGCACCCGATGCTGAACCCTTCAAGGTTGTTGAAATGGACCGCGTCCGGCCTGAGCCACCCCAGCAACTCTCCCACCCGCTCCTCCAGTTCCGGTGCGCTCACCTCCCCCAGCGGCCGCCGAAACTGCACCGCCGCGGGGGCCATCACCGGCGAGTTGATCACCTCAAAGACCCGCACCCCCATCCAGTCGTCGTGCCGCCGCACAAAGCACGCCCGCGGCCTCGCCACATAGGTAATGCCCCCGAACAGCGACACCACCTCGTGCCCGCGCCCGACCAGGTCCAAAGCCAGAGCCTGGCAATACTGGTTGACACCGCCGCCATGCTCAGCGCCGTCCCAGATCCGCGCCCAGTTGACCATCACGATCCGCATGAACCCAGAGGGTAGAGGCCCCGCATCGGGGGCACGAGGATCGGTACTCTTCTGAGCCTGAAGGGCTCTTCGTCTGTAGTCCGGGGGTGGAGCGCAGCGACACCCCCGGACCATGCCCCCTGAACCCACCCGACCCGACCTGGCCGTACCCGCCCAGTAATTCCATCAGTACCGCCGCCCAGCCCGTGCTCAACGCCGCGGCCGCGGCGAGCGCGTTCAACGTCTGCGCCGCCCCATGACAATCACACCCGCCGCAGCGAACACCACCGCCCCACCCGGCCCGGGCACCTGCACGACGGAAATGTCATCAATGTGGAACTCGAGGGGGAAATCCATCTGCCCGAACTCGAGGAGCGAGCCCGTGATGTTGGCGTGGAGTGGGACGGTGAACTGGGTCCATGTTCCGCCCGGGAGCG
>CAYMWG010000548.1:0-1420 GCA_964393765.1 uncultured Phycisphaeraceae bacterium | reverse complement strand
GCGCCGCGCCCTGGAGCCGTTTGATCGCGGGGACAGCGCGGGCGAGAACGCCTTCAACGTGCAGCACGAGTTGCAGGGGGTGATGCAGGACCTGGTGGGCATCGTTCGGACAGAGGATGAGATGGTTCGGGCGCTGGGCGAGGTGGAGAAGTTGAAGGCCCGCGCGGCGAAGGTCGGTGTTGTCGGGCACCGGGAGTTCAACCCGGGCTGGCACACGGCGATCGACCTCGTGAACCTGATGATCGTGTCGGAGGCGATCGCGCGTGCGGCGGTGGAGCGGAAGGAGAGCCGCGGCGCGCAGTTCCGCGAGGACTACCCGGACAAGAGCGCGGAGCACGGGAAGTTCAACATTGTGCTGCGGAAGGGCAAAGACGGGCAGATGCAGGTGATCCGAGAGCCGGTGCGGGCATTGCCGGCGGAGTTGGAGCAGGTGGTGGAGGAGAACAAGTGAGCGTTCACAGGCGCGGTCGCGGGAGGCCGAGCGCGGCAATATCGCTTCAACCGCCGGTGCTGTACGAGGCGTCAATAGAGAGGCTTGATGAGGCTGACTTACTGTACCGTGAACGCCGCTGGGCATTGGCGATGTACGCGAGCGGGCTTGCAGTCGAGTCGTTGCTCCAAGCATTCGCCCTCGGACGTGGGGCGGAGTTTGACGCTCGGCACGACCTCCCGGGGTGGCTGACAAAGGGGCCTGGTGAACTCAGCGACGCGATTCGGGGGAAGGCAGCGGGGAGTTTAGCGAGTTGACGGTTTTGTGGAATAATCGTTTACGGTACATGTCGGAGGCAGGACTGCTTGGATATCTTCGAAAGCGCGGAGTAAGTCGTACGGTCTCCGGAGGACCCAAAGAACTTTTGAAGGCCGGAGCGAGGGCCTGCTTCGAGTCGGCGGCGAGTGTGCATCGCAAAGGACTGGTGGTATGGCAAAGAACGCATTGATCCGGAAGCTCGAGCGATTGCTCGCGAGCCATCTTGCGGACTTTCAAGCCGGCCTGCTCCCAGGCTCCGGCCATGACCGTGTGACTGGTTACGTTGTGAGCAGCGAGTTTCGAGGGAAAGACCATACCGCCAGACAACGGAAACTGCTGGCGCTTCTGAACAATCTTGAACGCGAAGGACGCATTACGGGACAGGAGCGCGCACGAGTCGGCCCGATCGTGACCATGACGCCTGCGGAGGCCGAGATCGGCGATACCGCGGCCTGAACGATTCGTCAGGAGTTCATCAATATGACAGTCCAGCAGCACAGTGCCGTGACGACAGGTGCCGGCGCTACAACCCCCCGCACGTTCCGCGTGTGGCGCGGCGATGCGACGGGCGGAAAGTTCGTCGACTACACAACCGAAGTCGGCGAGGGCATGGTGGTCCTCGACGCGGTGCATCAGATACAGGCGGAGTCCGCGCCCGATCTGGCGTGCCGC
>CAYMWG010000547.1:0-1427 GCA_964393765.1 uncultured Phycisphaeraceae bacterium | reverse complement strand
GAGGGGCTGACGATGCCGCCGCGCGGCGCTGCACCAGGCGCACCGGGCACCGGAGAAGGGCTGGATTTGGTGTTGCGGGCGGAGCGCCTGGGATCGATCACCCCCGGCTCGCCGGTGGTGTACCGGGAAGTGCGCGTCGGGACGGTGGTGGGGGCGGAACTGTCGGCCGATGCGCGGGTCGTGGACATCGCGGTGCGGATCGACCCCGCGCACGCGCACCTCGTGCGGGACAACACGCGGTTCTGGAACGTCTCGGGGATCGGCCTGGACCTGGGGATCGGCGGCCTCAAGTTGCGGGCCGGGAGTCTGGAGAGCGTGCTGGCGGGAGGCATCGCGTTCGCAACGCCGACGAAGCCCGGCGAGTTGGCTCAGGCGGGGGCACGGTTCGAGCTGGCCGATGCGCCCGATGACGACTGGCTGAAATGGGCGCCGGAGTTGGGGGCGGGGGGTGCGAAGTGACCTCAACCAAGGTTGTTCACACTTTCAAAGCACTTGACACACCCCCAGCACGTCTGTAAAGTGGCTTGCTGCAACCCTCGGAGCGGGACACATGGGGCGATTTTTCTTCATCGTCGCGGCGATTTTGATTGTTTGTCCGGCAGCGGGGCAGCCGCAGGTGGAGTTTACCAACACCTGCGACGGGATCATGAAGTTCATGGTCGATGGCGAGGGCGGATTCACCAATTTGCCAGTTGCCCATCAGCGGGAGGTGGTGCTGCCTCCGGGGACGGCCTCTATCCCCATCAGCATAACGCTGTTCACGCGGGAGTGGCCAACCTGGGAGCGTCACAGCAATCTCGATGCGCTTTTCAGGGACGTTGTCCAGGTACGGCTTACCACATGGCGCGGAGAGCGATTCAACCAGACCATTGCCATGCACCCTGGTGCGGCAGTGTTCGGACGCGCCCAGGGCGTACCGGGTGGTGCCGTGGTGGTGTTGAACACCAACCTCGACGTGCATTTGGAGACGCAGGGCGGCCCCGCCATTCTGCAGATGCTCATCTCCACCGTCAACCGCGATGACGGTTTGTTCGGGAGCGGCGCGAAAATTGAGATTGCCGGCGGCATCGGGGGCGGACCGTCCGTTGTGCAGCACATTGTGCCCATGACATCGCGGACACCCGGATACCGGTTGTCGGGCGATTGGCACGGCCGCGGCGACCAGTTGCTGCTCGACGATGTGATGCTCCGGACCGACGCGCTCAAGTTCTTGATCGTGTTCAGCCAGCCCATGACGTACGGCACGCTCCCACCGATATACGTCAACCTTTCAGTCCCCAATGGGCTGACTCCAAGTACGAACACCTGGAGCCAGTTGTTCATCGGCCCCCAGAGCGCCGTGTTCGCGGAGAACGGAACGCATCTTCACGTCTTATTGATCTCTGCATAGCCATCGGAGCACATGGTCACAAGTGGAGTCCGGCGTG
>CAYMWG010000546.1:0-1429 GCA_964393765.1 uncultured Phycisphaeraceae bacterium | reverse complement strand
CGATCGCATGGTCATGGGCGTATCTATTCGAGCCGGTCGGTTACTATGAAAACTCTACCTGCGTCGCTGCGCCTAACAGCGCGGCCGATCCGCCCGATCGGTTGCTGATCGAGAACTGCCACTACGAGTTTGTGCGGTGGATCAGGGTAACTCGGTTCACTTCTGGCTCCGCTCTTGAACGGGGAATGCGGAGCCACCCCGGCGAGCCCTACGACTCGAATCCGGTTCACCCGCTCACCATCGACCAAGTTTTCTCCGGCATCTCCGATGCCGCGGCATGGCCTCAACTTCCGCCCGGCACTGTCGTGCCCGGCAACATTCAGTTCGTTCAAGTCGAAGTCCAAGGCGTGCCCTTCCCGTGCGTATACGGCCGCACGACGGGGCCACCGGGCAGCCCTCGCCTGCTCCTGGAGAGCCTCTACTGGTTCCGCGGCCTCGAATGGACTTCCGCGGCGCGAAAATGTGAGAGTCTCCTCCTGCCGCTTCACCCAATCTGGAGCGGGTACTTCATGAACTCGCTCGCGTGGGGCCTGCCGCTCTTTGCACTCTCCTTCATCCCTCCCGCTCTCCGCCGCTCCCTCCGCCGCCGCCGCGGCCTCTGCTCAGCCTGCGCCTACGACCTCTGCGCCACACCGCCCGGCTCGCCGTGCCCCGAGTGCGGGGCTCGGCCACGCACAAATCTCGCCGATTGACACGAAATGAAGACCCGCAAATTGCCCCACGCCCTGCTCCTGATTGGCTGCCTTGGCTTCGCGGCGGCGATCCAGATTCCTGTCGCGTGGGGCTGGGCTTTCCTCCACAAGGCGGACAGCTACGCCGAGAACACCAAGCACTTCGACAAGCCGGGCAGCACCACCATTCCGCCCGAGGTGCTCTCTATTACAAACAACTATTACATCGGTGTCCGTTGGATCACAGTCGCGCAGTACGCGTCCGGCGTTACACCGCACCTTGCCACGCGCAGCGATTTCGGCGAGCCGTACGACTCCAACCCGACGTACCCCCTCGCCGCGGACGATGTGTTCGCAGGACTGGAAAGCGCCGCGGCCTGGCCGTCTCTTCCGGTTGGCACAACTTCGTTGGGAAACATCCAGTTCGTGCAGGCCGAAGTCCAGGGCTTGCCGTGGCCGTGCGTCTACAGCCGCGTGATCTCGCCTCCAGGCAGCACTCGTCTCACGATTGAAGGCGCATACTGGTTTCGCGGGCAGCACATGGACCGCATGGCCGCGAAGAGGTGAGGCGTTTGTGCTGCCTTACCGCCCGCTCTGGCGCGGTTACCTCCTCAACTCGCTCGTCTGGACGCTCCCCATCTTTGTGATCATGCTTCTGCCCAGCCCCATCCGCCGCTCCCTCCGCCGCCGGCGCGGCCTTTGCCCCGCCTGCGCCTACGACCTCCGCGCCACACCCGCCGGCTCGCCCTGCCCGGAGT
>CAYMWG010000545.1:0-1431 GCA_964393765.1 uncultured Phycisphaeraceae bacterium | reverse complement strand
AGAAAGATGCTTGCCAGGTAGTTCTCCGTGATCCCGCGGAACGCGATGCCCAGCGCCAGCCCTACAAGGCCTGTTCCGCCCACGAGCGTCAGGGCCAGTTGCGTCAGCCCCGAGATGCGAAGCACGATGTACGCGCCGAGAAAGAGAACGATCACGCCAGTGCTCAAGGCGAGAAGGTCACGCAGCAGTTTGGCGCGAACACGCTCGCGGAGCATGGTCCGCACGCGCCGCGCCGCAAACCACGCGGCCACACCGAACAGCGCCAGGATGAGAACCCCCAACACCATCATCGGTATCGCCCGGGCAATGTCTCGCCAAAGCCCTGACAGCCCGCTGAGCGCCACGCTGAAGTCCCAGACCGACGCGCGGGCAACTTCCATCTGGTTGGCCACGGCGGCCACACCCTGTGTGTTCCGCGCAAGATCGCCCGCCCACTTCTTCAGTTCTTCGGACTTCGCCGGGCCGCCTAGAAAAACCACGCCGTTCTCGACTCGCACGCGCGGGTCCGCGAACCAGCCGGTGGCGTCGAGCACGCTCTTAAGCCGGTCGCGGATCGCCGCATCGTGCGCGACTGGTTCGATGGCCAATGTCGTCGCGCCGGGGGTGATATCCACCGCCGTGGCCGGGGCGGGTTGGGGCGGCGGAACGTCGCCGGGACCTGGCGCGCCCTGCCCTCTGGCAACCGCGGCAAGCCCCCACAGCGCATACCCAAGACACACGGCCAACACAACTCCACGTCGGCGGCGCGAAGGTCCGGGCATGGTGCAATCTCCCAAAGGAACTCCCCGTGGATGAGCACAGGATGAATGTGGCACTGGGGCACCGATAGACACGCCCCCGAGCGATTGCTGGTAACAGGACGCGAATGCGGTTCCCAGACGGCGTTCGACGACCTTGACGCCAATGCTCAACTCAGATGACTTTGTTCCGCCGGGATGACTTGCGTGCTGTCGGCTTTGATTTGGGATTGGATTTGGGCTTGGGCTTGGGCTTGGGCTTGGAGACCAATTTAGGGTCGGCTGAGGTCTTGCTCGACCGAGATGAACGTAGTGCACGGCTGAGGCGACCGGACTTGCTTCGCGACACTCCGGCGGGCCGCTCCGGACCCACTCCGGGCCCGGGCCCGGCAAGCATCGGCGATCCCGGTAGACCTGATCCGACACGGAGGCGCTTCCTGATCCGATTCATGCAGAGGTCCTTCCTTGAATGCTGGAGGTCCCGTGGACTCCATTTGATCATCGTAGGGGGGAGTGCAGGTTCCCCGAACACTCCGCCCTGCGCTGGCAACGCACGTCCCGGGGTGGAGTTTGCGGTCTACAACCCGCTTCAGAATCTGGCAGCCGACGTGTCTCCTACTGTTTCCCTCCGCAGCGCGGCCGAAACTTGCAACGGGCTTCAGAGGGCCGGAATGACCGGTGCGGCGCTCTGCAT
>CAYMWG010000544.1:0-1436 GCA_964393765.1 uncultured Phycisphaeraceae bacterium | reverse complement strand
CGCAGAACATCGCGGTGCGGCTGTGCAAGAAGTTCTTCCGCGTGACCGAGTTCTATGACGGCCAGCGGTTCTTCACCAAGCGGACCCTCAGGCCGACGTACACGAAAGATGCGGCTGGCAAGGAGTTGATGGACCCGGCACCAGCCGGATCACTGAGTGCGGCCTGGGCGATCACCCCCTTGTTCCTGGCACTGATCCTGGTTGAGATCACCGACCTGGTCTTCGCGGTCGACTCGATCCCGGCCATCTTCGCGATCACGCCCGACCCGTTCATCGTGTTCACGAGCAACATCTTCGCGATCCTCGGGCTGAGGGCGCTGTACTTCTGTCTGGCGGCGTTGATCCAGAAGTTCCGATTCCTGAAGCCGGCGTTGATTCTGATCCTGGCTTTCGTCGGCGTGAAGCTGCTGCTGCTGAGCGTGCCGCCATACCTCGATGTGATCGGCATGTCCAAGGCGAACCCAATCAAGATCGACACGACGGTGTCACTGCTGGTTGTCGTCGGCACACTATCGCTCGCAACGGTCCTGAGCCTGGTGATACCGTCGAACGCCGTGTCGAAGGGAGGCGCGGGCAAACAGCACTAGAGCGAGTTGGCGGAAGATGACCCGAACGGCCGTAGAGTTCCCTGTCACAGGGCACCGGCGTCGAGAGACTCCTTCACCAGCCACCAAGCCTCGCGGAGCCGCACATGCACGACCTGACTGCTGGGATAATGGGTGCGGCCGGCACTGACGCTGCCACCGGCCTGCTCTCGATCAGCCCTCCGGTTCTCTTTTTCTTCCTTGGTGTCATCGCGGTGCTGGTCCGCTCCAACATCACTATCCCCAAAGCCGTTACCAAGATTTTGTCGCTCTATCTCCTTTGGGCCATCGGATTCCGGGGCGGAGTTGAGCTTGTTGCCAGCGGGTTTACAACGGACGCCATGAAGGCCGTTGCATTGGCATTGGCACTCTCGGTTGTCGTTCCCGCTTGGGCATACCTCGCCCTTCGCCGGATTGTGGCTGTCCGAAATGCCGCGGCGATCGCGGCGTGTTACGGATCGGTCAGCGTGGTGACATTCCTCACCGCCTGCACATCGCTCGATCAGAGCGGAACGCCCTTCAGCGGACACATGGTCGCAGTGATGGCAGTTATGGAGTCGCCGGCGATAGTTCTGTCCTTGATTCTTCTGAATCTCGACAAGAAACGAACGCGAGAGGACCAGGCAACCGCGGCGGCGGGCACCGACGCTGACGGAACAGGGGCACCTCGATTGGCCACACTTCTTCACGAGTCACTGCTGAACGGCCCCGTTCTGCTGCTGCTCGGGAGCATTGTTGTTGGAGTTCTGACGGGGCAAAGGGGCTACGCCGCCTTCAAGCCGCTCTGCACGGATGCCTTCCCCGGTGCACTGGCGTTCTTCCTGTTTGACTTGGGTCTGATGGCCGCGCGAC
>CAYMWG010000543.1:0-1440 GCA_964393765.1 uncultured Phycisphaeraceae bacterium | reverse complement strand
TGGACTGGAAGACGGCCGAGCGTCTGCCGTGGGGCACCCTCATCCTGTTCGGCGGCGGGCTCAGTCTCGCCGCGGCAATCTCGGCGAACGGGCTGGATGTCTACATCGGGCAGTTCTTCACGGGCTTGTCCGGGTTGCCGACGTGGCTGGTCGTCCTGGTGTTGGTGGCGGTCGTAATCTTCGCCTCAGAGCTCGCGAGCAACACCGCCATCGCCACCGCGATCCTGCCCATTCTGGCGGCCGCGGCCCCATCAATGGGCATCGATCCGTTTCGGCTGCTCATCCCGGCGACCATTGCGGCGAGCATGGCGTTCATGCTGCCCGTGGGCACCCCTCCCAACGCCATCGTGTTCGCAACCGGGCACGTCACGATGGGCCAGATGCTCCGAGCGGGGTTCGGGCTGAACCTCATGGCGATCGTCATGATCACGGTAGCAACGGAGTTCCTTGGCCATTGGGTGGTGCAGAAGTGATATTACCTGCATTTCTGGCCGCTCGGATCCCACCAATCGGCGGGCTCCCGGCCCCCACACTCGAAAACCTTTAAGAAAAGTTCTCTGGGTGTTCTATCACCCCGATTGTGTTCAGAGAGAAGCCCTGCGACGAGCATGTCGAAGGGCTCTTTCATTGTGGGAAACGCACCTGCAACGCGTTAAACCTCCCGCGCGGAGGTTGTGGGTGATTCAGCGTCGGTTCGCGGACGCATGGCGGGCTCTACTGGTCTGCAGCGTCAAGCAGCCCTGACGCCAGGATGTCGAGTCATTCGACCTGCCCCAAGTAGCGATCGAGCCAGGCGAGCGATTCGCGGATCAGTTCGACCTTGGGTACGGTGTGGCCGCGGGTGTATACCAAGCGCTTCTTGTGCTCCACCGGCGTGCCGAGGAGGTCGAACTGGTGACCATCGACGGCCTCAAGGCCGTGAACCCCGCCAACGTTTGGGTGGTTCAGCAACGCCAGCACCTTCGCCTCGCGCTGAAAGCGGCCCATGCGATCGGGATCGGTGGATAGATCCCGAGTAGAGACGTGATCGCCACCTGCCGGTCCAACTTCGTATCCGTGGCGAGATACACCACGCCCATGCCGCCGCGCCCGAGTTCGCGCTGGATCTGGAATGGGCCGATGGCCATTGGGTGCATTGGGGCAGAGTGTACCAGACCAGTTCGCATCGCGTGCATGGAAGATGAATGCCTTGGTGGACACCGATGATGATCAAAGTGAGGGGGTCGCGGTCGTCAGGGTCTGAACCAGCCGCCTTGCGGAAGATTCCAACATCCCGTTGCCCTGCTAGAAATGATCAATTGATATTCTTTCAACCCGATCTGGACTTGAATGCGGCCTATGCAGTTCGCGTCGAAGCGTTCTTTCATAGTCTGGAAGCGCGCGGTTGTCCGGATCACAACGATTTCAAGCGGCCTCGAACCCAGAGCGCGATGATCGAAG
>CAYMWG010000542.1:0-1441 GCA_964393765.1 uncultured Phycisphaeraceae bacterium | reverse complement strand
GTGACGGCCGCGAACGCGGCCACGGTGATGAACTGCTTCATGGTCATGTCTCTCTCCTCGTGGCTTTCGCGTGGGAACGGCGATACTCGGTTCGTCCCGGATGGGTTATCTTATACAAAGGCGTTTGATCAGTTCCGCCGCCGCCGCCCGGCCATCACGCCACCGATCGCCAGCCCCCCCAGCGCGACCGTTGACGGACCGGGGACCTGCGACACACGAAACCCGACCTGCTCGCGCTCTGTCAAAGGCGGAGGGGCGTACGCGTTCGCGGGCGTGAGCCAGCCGGCGACGTTGTCGAATGCTCCGCCCCAAAGCGGCCCGCGCACCGGAGGCGCGAGGATGGTGTCGCTCCACTCGTACACGTTCCCGGCCATGTCGAACGCGCCGTAGAAGTTGGCCGCGTACGAGGCGACAGCCGTGGTGTCCCCGATCGCGGCGGGAACGTAGTTCGCCTGCGCCCCGGTGGGGGCCGTATTGCTCGAAGTCGGATAGAGCCAATAGTTGTCGCTGTCGCCGCCCTGCGCTGCGGGCTGGTGATACGCCGCCTTGAACCACTCGTTCGAGCTGGTCACGGCCCACTGCCAACCCGCGTTGCGCGTCACGGTGTTCGCGGCGATGCCGCCCGCCGTCAACATATACGCGCCGTCCTCGGTCGTGCCGTTGCTCTGCGGGCCCGTGGGCTGGCCGTTGTGGAGCCAGTTGGCGAAGCGGGCCGAATCCCAGAAACTCACAAAGTTCACGGGGTTGTTCTGGCGGCCCGGAACGGTCGCATAGGTGAATGCGCCGATGAATCCCGAGCGGGTGATGCCGCCGAAGCCGCCGGCCATGCCCGTGCTGTACAGGCTGTTGGTGTCGTCGTACGCGACGGCATTGAGGAACTCGGCGTACTGCGCGTTCGTCACCTCGGTGGACCCGATGTTGTACGCATAGGCCACCGAGCCGAACGGGCCGTTCGGCGTGGAGTCCGCCGCGTTGCCGGCGTTGCCGACAGGCACGGTCGGGATGGTGATGGTGCCGAGGGCCGTCGAGGCACCAGCGGCTGCGAAGGCTGCAAGCGCGGCCACAACTCGGACATACTCGCTCGACAAGGTCTCTCTCCTCTGCGGGCTTTCGCCCGCGGTTCGCACAGCGTCACTTGGAGTGCCACGCTGCTTGTTTACCAAGGTACCTCAACCGCCAGGATTGTCAATGCCGAGTTCGGGAAAACCCATCTGAGTGAAGATGGGGAGTTCAAGACCCAGGCAAAGGCGAGTTGAGAGACGTCGCGTCCCTATCGGGACCCGGGGGTTGGTGGCGCGTCTCACCGATCCACCCAGCATGCACGCATGTCGGCGAGGGATCACCATTTCGCTTACCGCTTCCTGTTGCTCCGCGAAAAGGGTGAATTGCAGAGCCCGGCCGCCTCGGCTCGGCGGTTCATCGCGCCCGCCATCGCCGCGGT
>CAYMWG010000541.1:0-1450 GCA_964393765.1 uncultured Phycisphaeraceae bacterium | reverse complement strand
TCAAAGTCGGGGTGACCGAACACCAAGAGAACTTTTCTTGGAAGGCGTTCGGGTCTGGGAGCCGGGGATTCGGCGTTTGCTGGCTGGAAACGTCGTTTGCGGCGTGAGTGTTTCCGAACGGCTTCGCCCCTTTGGGGGTCTCGGCATGTCCAATCCTGAAACGGCGCAGACGCTCTTGGATCAAAAGTGGTCCGTGGTCGTGTCCCTCGCAGCCTCGATTGCGTTGAGCGATTCGAGCAGACGGATCGCTCGCGCCTGGACGGGCTCGCGGTCCAGGGAGGCCGGGATAGTCCGGCGAATGATCTCGTCCAGCGCCTGCGCCTGATGGAGGAGGACTCGGCGGCGATTCTGACGCTGGGTTTGTCCCTCAAGCGTGTGTAGGGCATCGACTAGCCGCGTGAGCACGGCGACATTGCCACCCCCCCCGGCGTTCTGGCGGATCTGGTCGAAGGCCAGTTCCACCATGCTCACGAACGTGGCTCCGCGCGTGATGACCCGCAGTTCACCATCGTCGTACCGGCACGGTGATTCGATGCCGCGGCCGCAGAGCCTGACCAGGATCGCGGTCAGGTAGTCCAGGGACATCACCGCAGTTGTGGTGTCGTTAATCCCGGGCGCCCGCTCCACCGACCATGCACGCGGGCAGGGGGAACCGGAGACGACGATCCGCTGCCCGTGCGCGACAACCCAGTGAACCGACACGTCGTCCAATCGCCTGCTCCGCGCCCTCGTTTTTTTCGCACCACCACGCCGTTCTTTCCGCGCACCACGCCGTGGAACGAACAAACCACGTGGTTCGGGGGTTCTGCGGGCCGGGGTTTCGGGTGATGTCGCTGGCTGCTGATGCCAGAGGCCCCCCCAAGGTGAAGCCCCTTGTGCGGGGCCTCCGGCACCTCCATTCCCGGGAGGACAAGGGCCACCGGTCGCGCTGCCAGGCGGCGGACCTGGTGGCACCCGATCCACACCATCCGCCCCATGTTCGCGAAACACACGCTTTCCAGGAATCCTTGTCGGAAAGAGGCGGGGATGCTCTACCATGCGCTCTGGATCATCGTCGCCTCCTCACCTCGTGGGGACCGGTGCGCCCGAGGCCGAGCGAGAACCACCAGACGCCATGTTGAAACGCGTCCATTTGGTCAGGCCCGCCGACGTTGCTCGCAGGGTTCGATTTTTTCCCTTGGACGAATCGCTGAGAGTCACGCAGCAACAACACCTTTCCAGGTGTGGAATCAGAGGCGCCGAGTCGACAATCCCATTCAGGCCGTGACGATCGACGCCGAAGATGTGCTGCTCAAGACGGGCGCTCTGCAGAACGCCATTTTCAACAGCGCCAACTTCTCCAGCATCGCCACCGACGCCAAGGGCGTCATCCAGATCTTCAACGTCGGGGCCGAGCGGATGCTCGGCTACACCGCCGCGGAGGTGCTGAACAAGAACACGCCCGCCGACA
>CAYMWG010000540.1:0-1451 GCA_964393765.1 uncultured Phycisphaeraceae bacterium | reverse complement strand
GTGATGTTGGCGTGGAGTGGGACGGTGAACTGGGTCCATGTTCCGCCCGGGAGCGGATTCGTGTGGTTGAAGACCGTCTGCCCCTCCCACCGGACTGTGAAAAACGCTGGGGGGGGGGATTTGATGAATGCCGCAGCCAGAACGAGAGTTCATAGTCCCCGCCCGCCTCCGTCGGCAGCACCTGGCTGATGAACCGGAGTTGAGTGGAGGACAGCCGCCCGTAGAACTCGCCGGAATGCCCGCCCCCGCCCGAGACGAAGAACAACTGCGGATTCGGCGCGGGCGGGAAAATGGCCCCGGGCGCATTCCAGGGGAAAAACTGGCCCGTCTCAAAGCCGCCGTTGACCACGAGCTCGGCGTGCGCCCCGGCGGTGGCCACGCTGATAAACACAAGCCCCAGCAGGACTTGACGACCGTTGGCAACGACTGGCATCGTGGACCTCGGATGTACGAGTTTGGCCGGAGAGAGAGCGAGAGAGATACCACCATACCACACGGCCTGATTCTCGGCAAGCGCTTCCCGGTAGCGATGGCCCGGCGAGCTGCGGGGCCGCACGCGATCTGCACGCCGACCATGAACGATTCTGGCTGTGCATACCTTGCTTCATACTTGCGGCCCATCCCCTCCGTCCGGTAACCTCCCGATCAGGATTGCCGCTTTGTGCTCGTCGCGGCAAAAAGGCCCCAAAGCGCCTTCGTGGAGGTACCCAATGCTCAACCGACCGAACTGTCGCTTCGCGACCATCATCGTTGCGTCCCTCGCTCCGGCGTTGCCCGTCGCCCCCGCCGCGGCACAGAACGACGGCTCGTGCTGCATGCCCGACGGCTCGTGGCAGACGCTTTCACCCTACCACTGCCACACCGCCGGGGGCATCTTCCAGACCGGCGGCGAAACCTTGAACACGCCGTGCGACCCGCTCGGCCCCGGCATCGGCATGAGCCAGACCGCGGTGCGGCGGCTCGTCCGCGAGGGCGTGGTGCACACGCTGTGGATCAGCAACCCTCGGGAGTTCTACGAGTTCGAGCCGACCAGCAACCTGTGGCAACTCATGGCCCCGCCCCCCGCGGGCTACGGCCTGGTCGTCGCGCTGCAGATCCCCATCGACCCGCGGCAATACGCCGGCGAGTCCATCACCGCCTCCGCCGCGCAAGCGCGGCTAAGCCCGCTACGCCCAGCACTGCGGCCCCAGACGGTGCGGGAACCGGCCGGACGGAGACATCATCCAAAAGAAATGCAAGAGGAAAGTAGTTCTGCCCGAACTCCAGGAACGAGCCGGTGATGTTGGAATGCAGGGGGACCGTGAAGTGCTGCCATTGGTCAAAGTCAGAGTTAGTCATGAACTGGCCCCAAGCAAGAGAGCCTTCCCATCGCACGCGGAAGGTCGCCGGAGCGCCGGAACTTCGCCTGAGCCAGAACGACAACTCATAGTTCTCGCCCGCGGTCGTCGGCA
>CAYMWG010000539.1:0-1461 GCA_964393765.1 uncultured Phycisphaeraceae bacterium | reverse complement strand
TAAGGAGGTATATATATCCCGCTTGCTCTCCGCCATCGACTCCGAACAGTCGCGAGATGACAATAGGAAATGGTGGATCCATGTTCACCCACGAGCCAGATGTTCCAGTCCACATTCTGGCTTCGGATAATCCTTCGTCTCCAACATGTTGATTACCGTCGCTGGCGTATATGTGAGAACTACTGCTACCCAGATGCAGGTTTACACGCGATGCGATCGTCCCATTCCACACACTCGCTTGAACCTGTCCACCGATTGTTGCATACCCCACCTGTATGTTGCCGCGTCCACCGCGAGCGGTTGATTGGATTCCAGGAGAGGTCAACCTCTGCCAACTGCCCGGTGTGCCACTTGTCCAAACTCCAGCGCAAGTCGGATCCGGTTCAAATCGTGATTCGCCAATCTGTTGACTCCCGGATACGGCGTAGATTCGAGATCGCCCTGCCCCGCTAGGATTGAGGTCGATTCCCGAAACCGGCGTACCCGTCCACAAATAGGCGTGATCATCGCCGGACACTTCGGCAAAGCCGCCTTGTCGGCCATCCCGGACGGAAAGTGCTTGAGAACGCGTCGTTCCACTAGGATGGAGGTTCACAAATGACCAGCCGGGATTGGACGTGCCGACAGCCGTGTAGTTCTGCTGCTCGATGAACGGGTTGTTCGTTCGAATCACATCCTGATCGCTTGCGCTGTCAAGATAGACCATGCCCGTGGGCCTTACGCCCCCAAGTTCCAGCCCGACTGGGAGAGACCCGCATGGCGTCGGGACATCGTCCTGCGCGTACGCGCCAGAGAGGCGGATGTGAAAGTGAAGGTGCGGTCCATCACTGCAGCCAGTCTCTCCCGATTCCCCAATTTTCTGCCCGGCGATCACCTGCTGTCCGCACACGACGCTCTGTACACTTAGATGGAGGTAAGCAGAGTTGTAATACGTTCCGTTATCTGTCTGATGCTGAATTCGCACAAACTTACCGCCGTCTTGGGTGTCATTTCCCGAGCAGTCATTCAGCCCGGTAAACGTACCCAACTGAATGACATGGCCATCGGCCACCGCAACGATGTCCGTCCCGTTCGGCATGTCCCCGAAGTCGACTTGGTAGCCGCTGTGTCCGGGCGGGTTCGGAACTGTGCAGTAGCCTTGGGTAACGCGATGCGTGCCGTTGTATGGCAGCCGCATCGGTAGATCGACCACATATCCTCGTGGGGGGCATTGAGCCGCGCAAGGTGCGATGGGCAGAAGCCAAGCCAAGAGCACCAGCACGATGACGACTCTCTGAACGTTCATGAAGACGCTCCTTGAACCGACCGGACTAAGTCGCCACGGGAGTCTACCTGCTCTCAGTGTAAGGTGTCAAGGGAATTCCCGAGACCTGTACAATATGCTTGCGCGGCATGAAAGCTCCGCGTAACCCAGACCCTCATCGAAGTCTCAAAGCAGACTTCGATGGCACGGTACTCAAT
>CAYMWG010000538.1:0-1472 GCA_964393765.1 uncultured Phycisphaeraceae bacterium | reverse complement strand
ACCTTCGGCCCGCTCTCATCAAGCCCCTTGATCGCCTCTGCATACTGCTCGCGCAGCGGCTCGACGACATCTTTGATGAACCGCTCCGTCTGCTCGATGCTGCGCCCGATGTACTTCATGGGGTCCATCACGCCCTCCCAGTCGAGTTCGGCGGACAGGGTGCCGCCGCGAGCCTTGCTCTGGAAGTTCTTGTCGGCCCTGAGCCGGTCGAGCAAATCGTTGTCGAGACCCTCATCCTTGACGCGCGATCCCGCGGCCTGCGCGTACACGCGGATCAACTCGTGGTAGTGCTGCCTGTCCCCACCAAGTTTCACGCACGCCATCAGGATGTTCTCGGTCGCCATGAAGGGCAACTCGGCCATCAGGTTTTTGCGGACCATCGCCTCATGCACGATCAGGCCGGAAGCGACGTTGTGCATGAGGTCGAGCGCGCCATCGAGCGCGAGAAACGCCTCGGGCAGCGAGAGGCGGCGGTTGCTGGAATCGTCGAGCGTGCGCTCCAGCCACTGCGTCGCGGCGGTGTCATACGCATTCCCGACGAGGTTCATCACGAAGCGCGTCAGCCCGCAGATGCGCTCGCAGCGCATCGGGTTGCGCTTGTAGGGCATCGCCGATGAGCCGATCTGCTTGTCCTCGAACGGCTCATCGATCTCCTTGCGGTTGCAAAGCAGGCGGATGTCGGTGGCGATCTTGTGGAGGACGGAGGCGGTGGAGGCGAGGTCCGCGAGGATGAAGGTGTCGATGACGCGGGGGTAGGTCTGGCCGGTGATCATTGAGAAGTCGAAATAGACTTCCGAGCCGGTGTATCCGTCATCACCGGGCACTGGGGCTCGCGGCTCAGAGCTCCCCGCGGGGTAGTCCTCTAACTCACCCGGTGGAATAATCAGATACCGCTCAAACGACGGAAGAAGACCTTCCATTGCCCGCTCAAGAGCGGACCGCTCAAAGTGATCCACAAGACTACTGTCGCTCATCAGTGCGAGGAACGATGCCTGTGTGCCCGTGGCACCGCGGAAACCCCGTGGACGCAAGATACCGAAGAGTGAGCCTATGAGGGCTCCGTGATAAGGATGTTGGCCGGTCAGCCGCTCTAATGTCAATCGCAAGTCTGTCGCCCACATTGCGGCACGCCGTCCAACCGTAACGGGTTGGGCAGGCTGGTAATGCGTGTATCCCAGTGCCGGCACGCGGGCATGACGCGCGGCCTGTTCGCCGAACGCTGACATCAAGCGGGCCACCTTCGTGCGGATCAAATCGATCGCCTGATAGAGCGCGACGAAATCCGCATTGCACACCACATCCTGACTCGTCATCCCCAGGTGAATAATCCCCTTCGCCTTCGGGCACGAGTCTCCCAGCGCGTGGACGTGCGCCATCACATCGTGTCGCAGTTCGCCCTCGTACTTCTCGGCGAGTCTGATCTCATCGTCGGTGATGCCGCCCGGCCGCTCCACCACAGCACGCAGTTCCTC
>CAYMWG010000537.1:0-1474 GCA_964393765.1 uncultured Phycisphaeraceae bacterium | reverse complement strand
CCCCAATGCGCAGCGGTATCGACCGTGGGAGGGGATGGTGGGGTGAGAGGGTGAGAGGGTGGTGCAACCGCTCGGGAGTACACTTCGCGAATGACCGATTTATTGAGGAACAGTTCCCAGCTGCTCGACACGGTTGAGCTCGCCGTCAAAGCAGCTGGTGGCTGGCGAGTGATTCAGAGAACTCCCCGGTGGGTGCAAGCGATTCCAGAATCCGTCGCGACAATTCTACCCGCCATTGGTTCGGGCAGAAAGGGTCGGAATTGGTTCACGCTCGAGTTCTGGATTCAGGACACCCTGAACGGATTGGGTGTCTTCTGGTGGAGCAACCCCGTTTTCGATTTGGAGAAACGGAATCGGGTGATTGATCGACTGCTTCGCGCTTCAGATGAAACTGGCATCGAGTATGGAGGGCGGGGAAATTGGCGCACACAGTTAGAGATCCCGTTTTCTGGGAAAACTGTTTCTAAACGCTGGTGGCCTGAAGGTGAAAGTCCGAGCTTAAACATCGCAGCGATCGAACTGGCGGAGGTACTTCAGAGTTGGAGCAATCGCGTTGAGTCGATCGTGCAGGCAGTTGGTGCGCCGGACGACTCCAACACGCTCCATGCACTCTCCCACACTGCTTCATCCAGCGTTCTAAAGGCTCTGCGGCCGGACGCTCATTCCGTTTATCACGTCCACGCTGCCCGTCCTTCACAGGTAAAGCCGCAATATTCGACTCCACCGATTCCAGACACCTTCAAGACCTTCCGTGCCCCGCCGCACTACAGGAGCATTTTCGAGATTTATCCGAACGAGACTCGCATTTACGGGACCGAAGATTGGCACGGTGATTGGGGAGCTGACATTCTTTTCATGGCAAAGGATGCCGGAAGTTCCAGGATATTTTTGCCAGAGTCAAGCGGTGGCCGTGGATGGCCTTGGATAACCAACCATCGCCGTCCGACAAATCGAAATCTCAGGCCGCTTCTGGACCAACTGCGTGGAGGCAAACTCTATGGCTCGTTTTTGGGTCCTCTATTGCGCAATGACAACCGCGAGAGTGGCTCTCTTGTGATGGACGACCGGGTACGCGCCTTTGTAAAGGAACTCTTCCTGTGGACCGTGTCCGAGATGACCCGACCGGGCAGCGGAAGGCTTCGGACTGTCGCCGTGTTGGGAATTGACGCATGGCGAGAACTTTTACTTGCGATCGGTCAAGGCGACGAAGCCAAACGTTGGAAGCAGCGGCACCTATCTGGCGAGCCCCTTGAAGTGCTCATCGCGGGACATGCCCTGAGCTTCGTCGCCCTCAATCACACGGCAGCGCGGGGAATGAGCGCCACCGACTTCCAGGGTCAGTCCGGCTGGCGATGGATTCTCAACGCGCACGCGGCCGCAAAATGAAGCGGTTTAGGCGTCAGGGTGCGGGGGCCCAATTGACCTGCCCTGAGAATCCTGAACCAGTCGTGATGAGAGTCTTTGGGGTACAAGG
>CAYMWG010000536.1:0-1485 GCA_964393765.1 uncultured Phycisphaeraceae bacterium | reverse complement strand
TAGTTTCCACTATTCATTAACGCGTCCATCACCATTCTTGGCAGTGGCTTCATTACTGATTGCCGACGCACATAAACTTGGACGACGCCATTCTTAGATTTGGTAAATACCACCTCCGCACCATTATCTCGAACAAACGCCATATCAAACTCTACCATTTGAATGGTAAACCAAGGTATCACATAAGCAACCTCATAAATAGGCGACTCTGCTCGGCTCTCCCAACCTCGCGACAGTAAGCCTTGTTTTAATACCATACTATCAGGCTCCTCCATTTCAAGTAAGAAGCACGCCGCCGCATCTCGAGTCCTTTCAAGTTGCGCTTTGACAACCTTGGCGCTCAAAGGAACCGGGCAATCGATGGCCGCCTCAGCCACAGAGAGAGAAACAGTGATAATCGTAGGGCTCACTGACTGCTGCGGATAAATGAAGACCATGCCGATCGCAATGCCCAGACCTAGCACGACCGCCGCAATACCGCATAATATACGCACTTGCGCACTCTCCCTTATCCTAAAGGCCATGCTCTATCGACCCAATCACGATCTCGCGTACGCGGCATCGGTCGACTAACTGGCTTAACGGTGCCTGCATTAAATCGTTGACCCTTGCGCCATTGAATCGAAATGTTTTCACGTCCTTCGACTTCAAAGTCCCGCGCCCACCCATAGCCATTCAGTATCGCCAACTCGTAATCGTAAACCAAGCCGCCCATAAGCCACGTGTTGGCAGCAAAATCATAATTATCTCTCAGCCGAAACGACAACTGCATCGTGTAGTTGTTACAGTTTCTCTGTGTAACAGTAGCCTTGGCCCAAGTTCGATACCCGTTGATGGCATAGACCCATTCGGCACTTGTCGCGCCTGGGTTGGCCACCGTATCCCGAGTACTTCGCATTTGAATCGATGAATCAGGCGAAGCTAGTGCTTCTGCAGCCGCCATTGCTAAGTTAATCTGAGTACGACGCCATACCCTCGCGCCGGCGTCATCTCTGTTCATTCTGGCAAAACTGATGTCATAGGTGGAACCCGCTCCACCAAGAAAATGTCGCAGGAGATTTGCGGCATCGTCATATCCTCTTGTATAACCAGCTTGAACTGTTAACCATGCTCTAAAGTGAATATCCGCCAAACCCAAGTAACCGATCCCTCCACGCAGTGTATCGTGATCTGCACCGTCAAGACGGGTGGAGTTTGGAGTGTCATCATAGCCGTACTGGTAACCGTTACTTGTGGTAGGCGGCGACGCTCGTAAACCGAGAATATCAATGTTCAACGACATCGCATTGCGCATGGCGGCATATACGTTTACGTCCACTTCGCCCATCGGGTCCCTGCTCACCCACCTCCCCATGCTGGGCGAGTAGTAGCGGTATCCGTAGTACACTAGCCCCGTCTCGGCGTCGGTGTACTTGGTGCTGAAACGGAAGGGGTTGCGCTGGCCCTGGTGCGTGCCGCCGCTGGCGGGTGCGCCCAGTTCTCCCG
>CAYMWG010000535.1:0-1489 GCA_964393765.1 uncultured Phycisphaeraceae bacterium | reverse complement strand
GCGCAGGAACTGGTCTCCAAGTCCGCGCTCCACGGCGATGGCGCGGAGGCCCGCAAGCGGCTGTTCTCTTCGGTCCTGCTGCTTGCCTCCGACGATCCGCGACAACTTGAGGCCGCGCGCAGGCAACTCGACTGGCTCGTTCCGACCGCGCCGGCGGATGGCCAGCAAGGGAAAACGCAAGCCACCGAGTCCCTTTCGCCCGCCGAGTTGGTCATGCTGCATATGGCGCTGGTCCGCTGCGGGCGGGAGGAGGCTTCGCTCCAGCTTCCGTGTCCCGGGCGCGGCCAGGACTGGCTTGTCGACCTGCTCCTTGCCGAGTCGGCAGCGCGGGCGGCGGACGGGCCGGGACTCAATAGCGCGCTGAAGCAAATGCTCGCGATCGTGACGAAGTATGGCGGCAGCGAGAGTGGCCTGGATTCGCCTGAGGCGCTCTCTCCGCTGCGATTGCTGATGTATGAGAAGGTCGGCAGCGAGGTCGATGCCGCCGCGACATCGGGTCGTGCGGCGTGGGAACGCCTCGATCCGGAGGCCCTTCTCGCCTACGCGTTGACCCGCAGCGAGGGGACAACCCGAGTGGAGGCGACAGCGCTTCTAGCGAAAGTCGTTGAGCGCAGCGATGCCCCAGCACCCATAAAGGCCCGGGCGCTGTGGGCGCTGGCGGAGGTCTCGGCGGAGGCGCCCGCGGAGCAGGGTGGCCGCGTGAGCCCGCACCTGATCCGGCTGGTTCGCGAACTGCCCGAGACCCGGCTTGCGCTCACCGGCGCAAAGCGGATCGTGGGGTCCGTGCCCGCGGTGCGATGGGATGAGGAACCGTGCGCACACGATGGGCTAGGCACGCTGCCGACGGAGGGAACTCTCCCGCTCGCCGATATCGCGGCCGCGTTGCGAGTGATTCTGCGCGCCGACCCGGCCGACGACGAAAGCGCAGGGAAACTCATCGCGTGCCTTCTCGCGGGGAGCAACGCGGCGCCTGCACCCGCACTGGTTGAGGCGGTGGCGTTGCATCGCCGGCTCCCGGATTCATCCGCCGACCGCCCGCGGATTCAAGCGTGCATTACCCACTCTTTCGACCGGGCGATCAACTCGCCGCTCGACGCCCGCGCGCGCGACTTGTTGTTGCGTGCCGCCGCGGAATGGTTCGGCCAACTGGGGAACGAGGGCTCTGCTCGCGCGCTGGAACTCAGACTCGACCGCGCGGAAGCCGCGCTCGCGGCGGGGCTCGAACCTCCTGATCGCACCGTCGCCGACCTGCAAGCGCTCCTCGGGAGCGAGGTCGATGTACCCGGCACGGTCGACCGTGCGAGGTTGCGCGTCGCGATTGGCGCTGCGCAGCGGTGCGCGGGCGACACGGAACCGGCGTTCGCGATGCTGCGCTCGGTCGCGGAGGAGTTTGAGGGCGATGCGAGAGCGATGGCCCCGGCTCGCCGGCGGGCCAAGCAGGCCTTCTGGTCGGCGTGGGCGGAGTTGATCGAGATGCTCGCCAAGCAGG
>CAYMWG010000534.1:0-1499 GCA_964393765.1 uncultured Phycisphaeraceae bacterium | reverse complement strand
CCAACTCGATTCACGCCGTTGTGACTGACCCCCCGTACGGCCTTGTGGAATACGAGCCGAACGAACTGCTCAAGCTCAAGAACGGCAAGGGGGGTGTCTGGCGCATCCCACCCTCGTTCGACGGGCACCAGCGGAGTCCGCTTCCGCGATTCACCACGCTCCGCGAGTCGGATCGTGTCCAACTGCGTGATTTCTTCCGCCAACTTGCCGCCCGATTGTTCCCGGTTCTTGTCCCCGGCGGGCACGTCTTCATCGCGACCAACCCGCTCGTCTCCTACCTCGTCTACGAACCGTTCATCGCCGCCGGGTTTGAGAAGCGGGGAGAGATCATCCGCGTGGTCCACACGCTGCGCGGTGGCGACCGCCCCAAGAACGCGCACGAGGAGTTCGACGAGGTTTCGGTGATGCCCAAATCATGCTGGGAGCCGTGGGGCCTCTTCCGTAAGCCGTGCGAAGGCCGCGTGCAGGACAATCTGCGCAAGTGGAAGACCGGCGGCCTGCGGCGCATCTCGCCCGATGAGCCATTCAAGGACTTGATCCATGCTTCCCCCGCGCGCGGCGCGGAGCGGGCTTTGGCTTCCCACCCCTCCCTCAAGCCGCAAGCCCTCATGCGGCAACTCGTGCGGGCCTCGCTGCCGCTCGGCAAAGGGGTGATCCTCGACCCGTTCATGGGCTCGGGGTCCACGATCGCCGCCGCATCGGCGGAAGGGCTCGACAGCATCGGCATCGAGCGGAGCGGGGAGTACTTCCTGATGGCGACCAAGGCCGTTCCCCGGCTCGCCGAGCTTGTCGTGCGGTCCATCGCGCCTACGGCTGGGGATCGCAATGGCCAAAAAGACTGACTTCGACTCTACCGTTCCGCTCCCGCCCGGCCTGGAGATCGGCGCCATCCGCCGCGCGATCGACTATGTGGAAAAGGAGCTTGCCGAACTCGTGGAGATCTACCACGAGCAGGCCAACGTGTTCAGCGCGATCGTGGGCATCTTCGGCACCAAGGCGCTCGACTCGGTGAGCAACTACGAGAAGCACAAGCACTCGGACACCGCGCAGCAGCGGTTCCCCGACCTATGCCGCAAGGGATCGGGCAAGAAACTCACGCCGCAGAACTCTCTTGAGAGCAAGGGGAGCAAGCGACCCTGGGCGATCCAGTCTCACTACGACCATGCGGGCTGGTACATCGTGTGGCGATACCTCGTCGATCCGACCGAGACGCTTGAGGCGGGAAAGACCGTGGTGATCTGGCGGGTCGATATCGTCTTCCTCGACAAGACCGACTGGAAGTACGAGAAGAGCGACGCGGGCGAGGGAGGCGGCGGGCGTACGCACACATTCGGCGTGAAGAACGCCGCCAAGAAACTGGCGACGGCGGCTGTCTATCGGCGCAGTGACGTCATTGTCCGCGATGGCAAGCCGATCCCGAAGAACGGCCACGGGGACGACGAAGAGGATGGCGGCGACAAGAAGTAGCCAGCGGGGCGTGCCGGGGGGCGGCAGCCCCC
>CAYMWG010000533.1:0-1515 GCA_964393765.1 uncultured Phycisphaeraceae bacterium | reverse complement strand
GTGGTAATCAGCCCGTACATGCCCGCGGCGGAAATGCCGATGCCCTGCTGGCCGCGAGACATCTTCAGGCGGTGGAACTTCGAGCCAAAGAGCAGGCGACCGAAGACGTTCTCGACCTGGGCGCGGACAATGCC
Source organism: uncultured Phycisphaeraceae bacterium (assembly GCA_964393765.1). Classification (GTDB taxonomy): domain Bacteria; phylum Planctomycetota; class Phycisphaerae; order Phycisphaerales; family UBA1924; genus JAHBXL01. Next base: position 1,381 of record CAYMWG010000533.1, on the reverse strand, counting down.
GGGGCCGTTGTCGACAGTCGTGACGCGGTAGCGTGAACTCTTGGCGGAGGCCGCCCCCCCGTCACGGTCGGGCTGCAGGTCCTCGATGACGATGGTGATGTCCGGCAGGATGCCCGCTTCCTCGCAGGCGTCGAGGGAGTTGTCGACGGCTTCCTTGACGGTGGTGAGGAGGGACTTGCGCGGGTTGTCGAAGCCGAGCAGGTGGCGGTTCTTGGCGAAGAACTCGCTGACGGCGATGTCTCGCTGCTTGGTGGCCATCGTTTCGGCGGTGGCACGGGCCCCTGCGCCCCCACCACCACCGACAGGCTTCGTATGTGCTGCCACCTCCGCACTCCTGCCCCCGGTGTCGCGGGCGGGCTTGGAGGAACGGCGAGGTGTGCGGCTCATTTCGTCAACGGGTTCGAGAAGCGCGGCATGGCTCACGCGGGCCCTCCTTGGCTGGCGTAACAGACCGCGACAGGATACCCGTGGCATCGGGAGTCTGCTTGAAGTGGCATCGAACTGACCTGAAGGTCAGTGGCACAAGGTTCAGGCGGTGTCGGCCAGCCCCTCGGCCATTTCCGCGGCGATCAGGTCCGCGTACCCGCAGGCGATCGGCTCGCCCAGCACCGGGGCGAATGAGCGGCGGAGTGAGTCCACCGCCTCGTGGCACCCGGCGAGGTTGCGCTCCGGGCAGATCAGCGCCTCGAACTCGACGAAGTTGCCCTGCCCCTCGACGTGGTCGAAGTGGATCCGCACACCCTCGCGGCTCAGGTACAGCGAGCGGGTCTTCTTGACCACGCACCAGACAGGCAAGGGGGTAGAGCCGAACCGCTCCCGGGCCATCGCCTCGGGATAGATCGTGAACGTGCTGAGTTTGGGGCGCGCGCGCGCGGCCCGCTGATAGAACACCCACTCGGTCGGGTGGCCCTCGGTCTCACGCTTCTTCAGACGGGCATCGGGGACGCGGTAGTAGGTATCGATCTGCTTGAACGTGGCAACCCAGCCCGCATTGATCGCGCCACAGATCGTCCTCGCCAGGTCGGGGTCTCGCAGTTCCGCTTTGTATTCGACGTTCTGCATGTCGTCGTCGGGCTTATCGGACGCGTGTATGCGCTTGAGGCCCATGCCGGTGATCGCAAACTCCCCCCCGCTATGCATCGGTCTTCTCCAGGGCCTGCACAAGCCGGGCCTCATCCCAAACTTCCGTTCCGAGTTCGCGTGCCTTGTCGAGTTTGCTGCCGGCACTCTCGCCGGCGATGACGAAACTCGTGTTCTTCGACACCGAACCGCTCACCTTCGCGCCGAGCCTTTCCAGCCTGGCCTTCAACTCCTCGCGCTCGAAGTTCTCCAGTGTACCCGTGATGACGATGATCTTATCGGCGAAGGGATTGTCCCGCCC
>CAYMWG010000532.1:0-1517 GCA_964393765.1 uncultured Phycisphaeraceae bacterium | reverse complement strand
TTTGCCGTCATCGCAGTCGCAACATGGATGGCATCCGCGTGCTTGATCGCCAGCCGCCGCGTGAGATCATGGGCCTTCTCGGCGATTGTTCGCTCGACAGCGCGGAGCGCGATGTACTCTTGCTCAAAGAACGCGAGCATCTTGCGTGACGCATCGTCGTCCACCTTGCGCACCGTGGGAAGTCCCGCGCATTCTGTGATTGCCAGCGCCGAAGTCACAATCACCAACTCTCCAGCCTCTGCTTCATTGAGCAGTTCGCGCAGGGCGTCGCGTTTGCCCGGCTCCTGCTGGAACCAGCCGAGGAAGCAGTTGGTGTCCCAGTACACCCGCCTAGGCATCTCGCAGCCTCCGCACGAACTCGGCGGAGTCCATGCCGCCGGTGATGTCGAGCTTGCCGGTTCCCTCAAAGTCGGAGGCCTTGGGCAAAACGGCCTTGTCGCGCATCACGCGGATGGATTCGACTTCGATCGAGAGCGGGCGGCCCTTATCGCTGAACTTGGCACGTCCGGATACGCTAACGCGCTTGCCGAGTGCCGCCACAGCATCGGCGAGCCTGCCATCGGCGAGCATGCAGCGGACCCGCGTGCCCGTGAGTTGATCGAAGACATCGAACGCATCTCCGCCGTGGATGGTCACGGTTTCGAGCGAACCCTCGATGGTCGTGTCGGCCATGTGATACATGGTCCGGCGACCGAAGAACTCATCGATCAACGCGGCCGAGCGGAGCGTGGGGACAACCTTCTCTTCCCCCGGCGCGGAAAACTCCACGCGCGAGACGCCGCGGTCCAAAAGTCCCAGCAACGCACGGGCTTCCTTCAGTGTGTCGTCGCCGAAGTCGCTGGGCACGCCCTTGCCCGATTCGAGCTTGCGCATCCCACGCATGTAAGACTTGACAACCGCGCGGCTGGTATCTCGCCGCTGGGCGGGTACATGGGCCTCGAGCGTCAACGTGAGCGGGCTGTTGGTGGTCGCCTTGGTGATGTTCCAGTGGATGGCGGCCTTTCCGTCCTCGCTGGACCGCGCATCCAAGTCTCGCAAGACGGCCAATGCCTTCACCACCACATCGACAAACCGCTCGGCAGGCACGCCGCCGTCGCGACCTTCGACCAGGATGGTGAACTGTTGTCCCATGGTGCTCCACTACTGTACGCGATCTGGCCTGGGTTCGGGTGTACACCCGACCGCGACTCTGTTGATGCCGTGTTCTCTATCGGCGTTTTCGCCCATTTGTCACGCCGCGACTGTCGCCATCGCGGTCTCGCTCCACGGCGCTGGTTCGCCGGTGGCCGAGACCCAGCGCACGAGGTACGCGGCGGTCTTGCCGCCTTGCGCGCTCTGGAAACTTACTTCGACGCGGTCGCGTGTGACGGTGCGGATGAACTTATAACTCGCGGGGTCGGCGGGCGGCGCGGCGGTGGGATCAACCAGCGCGATGTAGACCTCGGTGCCCAGCGTGATGCGCGGCATCATGATCGCGCTGGGCGCAGCGCTCATCCAGCGCTACGGCTGGATCACCT
>CAYMWG010000531.1:0-1521 GCA_964393765.1 uncultured Phycisphaeraceae bacterium | reverse complement strand
TCATGGCCCGATCTGGTAGACGAAGAGTCGCGCCTGGTCATCATCCGCATCGATCTGCGGACAAGAAACGATCAGCCGACGGTGCTCCGGGACGAGCAGCGACATGCGCGAGCCGGGCGCGGAGGCCTCGGTGGCGACGGGGCGGTACTCGTCGGCGGAAGTTTGCGCGATCACACCGATGTGCCCCTGGTTGCCCGCGATGTAGACCTTGCGGAGTCGGGCATCGAACCACAGGCTGCCGGGCTCGGCGGGGCCATCGAGCCTGGCGACCTCGCGCCCGTCCGCGGCATCGAGCACGAGCAACTTCGCTGATGTGCGGCAGGCGATGAAGACCCGCTTGGTGACTTCATCGAGGGCGATCGCGCTGGGGCCGCCTTCCGACAGCGGCCAGCGGGCGGTGACGGTGCTCGTGGACCGGTCGATGACGACGACCTCGTTTGCGGAGGCGGTGAGCGCGAACAGACGCGGCCCGAGGGATTCGGCCACGATCGCGATCGGGCGGCCGATGCCTTGAAGTGCGACCTCCGACTTCTTGCTGCCGTCCCTGGGGTCAAAGCAGGAGACAAAGACGCCGTGCCCGACCCAACAGTGACCCGTAGCGGTGTCGTAGGCCAGCGGACCGGCCTCGCCACCGAAGGGCACCGACCGCTCGAAGGTGAGTCGGCCATCATCGCCGGCCTTGAAGACGCGGCAGGAACCGTCGGTCGCGCACGAGGCCACGAGCAGACGCAACTCAGGAATAAACACAAGGCCCTGCGGCCCCGGCAGGTCGCCAACGGACTGGACCTGCTTGCTTCCTGCGACCTGGTGGACCTCGATGGAGCCTGCGGCAGTCGCCGCGACGTAGAGGATGTTGTTCCGGGCGTCGATGGCCATGCCGCCCAGCCGGCCGCGGACGCCCGCGAGGACGTTGCGCTGGATCATCGGCAGTTCCATCTTGAAGGTGCCGTAGGGAGGGTTGTGGACCGGGGCCTGGGGAAGGGACGCGGGCGGCGCGGCGACGGTTGGTGATGGTGGGACGGGCGGGGCCGGCTGAGCCGCCAGCGCGATCGGCGCACACGACGCGAGGGCAAGCAGGGCGAGGGAAGCGATGTTCATATGCGAATCGTACAGGCGCGCTGCCGCCGGGGTGCGTGTTGAGAGAACTACCCTTTGCACTATGCGGGAAACCGACCTGCTTGCGCACATCGCCGATCGTTCCAAGGGCCTGACGGGCGCGTATCCGGGCGTCGTGGTGGTTGGCCCCGGTGACGACTGCGCGGTGGTCCGGGTGGGTGAGGGTGACACGCTGCTCACGGTCGATCAACTTGTGGAGGGCCGCCACTTCGCGCCACAGACCGCCGTGGACCTGATCGCGCGGAAGGCCGTGGCGCGCAGCATCTCGGACATCGCGGCGATGGGCGGCACGCCCCGCTGGGGGCTGGCAACGGGCCTGCTGCCGCGCGGGTACGGGCACGCCGATGCGCTGTTTGATGCGATGGCGCGGTGGGGAATCGAGTTCGGGGCGCCGCTGGTCGGCGG
>CAYMWG010000530.1:0-1528 GCA_964393765.1 uncultured Phycisphaeraceae bacterium | reverse complement strand
GGCCAACTCGGACGCATGTTGGCCCTCGCGGGCATCCCGATGGGACTGCGCTTCCGCTTCCTCGACCCCGACCCATGTGCGCCGTGCGCGCAGGTGGCCGAGCAGATCGTTGCCGAGTACGACGATCCCGGCGCGCTCGATCGGCTCGCGGACGGCGCGACGGTCGTCACCTACGAGTTTGAGAATGTGCCGGCGCAGGTCGCGCAGCGCCTCGAAGCGCACGCGCGCGTGCATCCCCCCGCTCTCGCCCTCGCAACACTTCAGGACCGCCTGCTCGAAAAGCAACTCTTCACAGAATGCGGCATCGCCGTGCCGGACTTTGTGCCGGTGGCCACACGCGAGGAACTGGGCGCGGCGGTAACCCAACTCGGCATCGGAGACGGCCTTGTCATCAAGTCCCGGCGGATGGGCTACGACGGCAAGGGGCAGGCGGTGATCCGACCGGGTAGCACGGGCATCCTGCCCGTGCCCGACATGGCCAAGATGGCCGTGTTACTGGATGCCGCGTGGTCCGATGTTTCATCCCACGCCGAGAACGGCGGACTCATCGTCGAGCGATTCGTCGCGTTCACGCGCGAACTCTCGCTCGTTGGTATACGCGCTCGTGACGGCGACACACGCTTCTACCCGCTCGTCGAGAACCACCACTCCCGCGGCGTTCTGCGCAGCACCATCGCCCCCGCCCCGGACCTTTCCCCCGGTTTGCAAGATGGCGCGGAGAATCACGCCCGCGCGATCATGCGGCACCTGAACTACGTCGGAGTTCTTGCCATTGAGTTCTTTGAATCGGCGGATGCGGCTGGGAAGCCCGTGCTACTCGGTAACGAGATGGCCCCGCGCGTCCACAACACCGGCCACTGGACCATCGAGGGCGCGGCCACCTCTCAGTTCGAGAATCACCTCCGGGCGATTCTGGGCTGGCCGCTGGGCGACACAACGCCCCGGCGGATGTGCGCGATGGTCAACATTCTCGGTCGCCTGCCACGGCCCGAACACATCCTGGCGATCCCCGGCGCGCACCTGCACCTGTACGGCAAGTCCGAGCGGCCGGCCCGCAAACTCGGCCATGTGACGATGGTGGCCGACGCCCACGACCAACTTCAAGGGTTGATCGAGCGGGCCCAGCGGGCCTTACCGCCGGATGCGGCGTGACGCGCCGCATCTGAATCCGGTGGATCAGACGTCCCGCGTGCCGTCGTTCGCGGTCCAGCCTCCTCCGCGCCCCTCACCGGTACAACAATCAGCCATGACCACCGTCCATTACGTTTGCCTGATTCCGTTGTGCTTTCTCGCGCCGCTCGCCGCGGCACAGGATGCACCTGCCCCCGCGGCAACCGCGCCGGCGGCTTCGTCGAGCGCCATCGCCACCGCCGATGAACTGCTCATCGCGCTGGAGACCGCCGACAAGGACATCACAACGCTTCAGGCGACGCTGAAGTACATCAAGAAGCCCAACGAACTCGTGGGTGGTTCGAACGAAATCCGCGACGGACAACTGTGGTTTTTCACGCGTCCCCAGGTCCCAGCC
>CAYMWG010000529.1:0-1530 GCA_964393765.1 uncultured Phycisphaeraceae bacterium | reverse complement strand
GGAGGCGGAGTGTACAGTCACATGCCGTCCCGCGGCACCTATGCGCCGAGTACCGGTAAAACGCGGCTCCTCTTGCCTCGCGCAGTCGCTGCCGCCGGTGCTGGCCGCGATCCTGGCCGGGCACGCGGTCGCGGCGGACCTCCCGCCCGGTTGCGAGTTGCGATTCGTGCCCATCTCCGGGCCATTGGGGTTGGCGGATGTCGCCCTGCGGGCACCCGATGCGGAGGCCGATCGAGCGACCGTGCTGTTGGTTCGCCGCGGCGCGGAGGAGCGTGAGGCTGTTCGGCTGGCCATGCGCCGCGAGCCGATCGCTGGATCGCGCCCCGCCGCATCGTTGTTCACGGCGCGGCTTTTCTCGGGCGCGACAACCGGGACGCAGTCGTCGCCCGCTGCGAGCGAGTTCGTTACGTTCTCGATCGAACTCTCTCGCGCGGCCGGGCGGGCAGACCAGCCGGACGAAGCGCGGGTGCTCGGCCCGTTCACGCATTCCGCTTCGCCACCCCCGGGCCAGTCCACACCCGACTGGGCCAAGGGCGCGGTGTGGTACCAGGTCTTCCCCGAGCGGTTCCGCAACGGCAACCCCGCCAACGACCCGCGCGGTCCTGCATTCTTTCACAAGGATTGGACGAGCGACTGGAACACGCTGGAGGCCGATGAAGTGGAGGCCGCGCGGGCGGGGGTCACGCTGCACGAGCCGCACCTGCTGCGCGCGATGCCCGATCCGACCACCGCGGCGATGCAGGCCCGGCGCTACGGCGGCGACTTGGAGGGGGTGACGCAGAAACTCGACGAACTCGCGGACCTGGGGATCACGGCGATCTATCTCAACCCCGTGTTCGAGGCACACTCGCACCACAAGTACGATGCGACGGACTTCCGGCACATTGATCCGACCCTTGCCGGGTCCGGCGACACAGATGTACCGCAAGGCAAGACCGAAGACCCCGCGACGTGGCAATGGACCGATGCAGACCGCTACGTCCTGGACACACTGCTGCCCGCGGTGCATTCCCGCTCCATGCGGATCGTCTTCGACGGTGTATGGAACCACGTCGGGACGCGTTTCTGGGCGTTCCGTGATCTCCGGCAGCGCGGGCGAGCGTCGCCGTACGCCGACTGGTTTCAGGTTGAGTTCGCGGGCGATGACCCGGACAGCGATGCGCGGCTCGCGGGGCGCAACGCCGCGCCGGGCTCGCTGATCGCGTGGAAGTCCTGGAACGGGGCGAATGGAACCCTGCCGTCCTTCTCGCGAAGCACCGAGGGTCGGTTGCATCCCGAGGTCGAGGCGCACATCTTCGAGGTCACGCGCCGGTGGATGCAGCCGGACTCGCAACCGGGCGCAGCACCGACCCGCGGCATCGACGGCTGGCGGCTGGATGTCGCCCCCGACCTGCCGCGGCCCTTCTGGGAGGCTTGGACCGCGCACGCGCGCGCGATCAACCCGGACTCGGTGCTGATCGGCGAGTTCTGGTTCGATGCCCGCGACTATTTCAGCGGCGGCGCGGCGGAGGTAGCGGGCGGGAATGGGGG
>CAYMWG010000528.1:0-1541 GCA_964393765.1 uncultured Phycisphaeraceae bacterium | reverse complement strand
CTCCGGGCTCTGACAAGCAGTGGCGGACTCCGCTTCCGCGATCAATGGGTTCAACATGCCCACGCGCCGGAGTGTGCGCCTTGAACTTCTTGACCTTCCGGGCCTGCGCGAGGGTGCGCCCGAGTCGCACTAGTTTCCCGATGCCGCCCTCGCCATCGCCAGGTCGTGGGCCCAGTCATACGCCTGACCGAGTTTCGCCCAGTCGAACTCCCAACTGCGGGCCTCGACGTGGTTGCGCATCTGGATGCGGTCGCGCCGCTCCATCTTGCACACCGCGAGCATGTGGCGCGACAGGTCGTTGGCCGCCTCGTGGAAGGTCCGGCCGCGACGGTTGAGCACATACAGCCCGCCGCCCTCGCGCCCGCACAGGTCCGGCAGCGTCTCCTGCACATACCTGCCAAAGCCCGAGAGGTCGCTGGTCACCGCGGGCACGCCCATCGCCAGGCACTCCAGCGGCGTGTAGCCCCACGGCTCGTACGCGCTGGGGAAGATGCCCATGTGGCAGCCGCGGACGAACTGCTCGTACTCAACGCCCCAGAGCGGGTTGGTCGGCGTGATGAACTCGGGGTGATAGACGACCTTGACCGGGTCATCGGCCTGGTTGAAGAGCCACAGCGAGCGGATCTGGTTGAGCACCTCGTCCTTGGCATCGTCCTCGAGCAGGTGCGTGACCACCAGCGGCAACTGGTCCGTGCGGAAGGCGTGCTGCGTCCGGCGGAACCGCAGGTTCCAGTATTCGGCGATCATGCTTTCGAGCGCGACCTTGCGGTGCGCTGCGGCCGTGCGGAAGAGTTGATCGCCCAGGTCCTGGGTGATGTTGGTGCAAACATCGTGGAGTTCGTTGAGGATGCCGCGCTGGTGCAGGGCGCGCGGGTGGAGCGAGCGCGTCGGGCGCTGCGTGATGATGAAGAACACGACGTTGCGCTCGATGCCCTGGGCACGGAGGCCCTTGAGTTCGGCGTTGAGGCGGGCCAGGGCCTCCAGGCACAGGTCAAAGCCCTTGTTCCGCGGCTCAAACCGGCCCGAAGTGAAAAAGTACAGCGTCTTGTCGAGGTCGAAGGAGTACGACGGGAAGAAGTGGCCCATCGAGAAAAGGTTGATCTTCTCCTTGAACTGCGCGTGGAAGGTCTGGAAGTCGTGCCCGACGTTGTAGTGCTCGATGTTCAGGCCGTTGGCCAGAACCATGTCGGGCTGCCGCCCCAGCAGGTGCGCACACTCCTCGCCGGTGATGGGCGAAACCGTGGTGAACACATCGCAGGCGTGCGCGCAGGCCCGCTCGATCCCGTGCTGGCACTGGATGTTGAACTTCTTCGCCTCGTGCGCGTGCTCCAGGAAGGGCAGATGGTCATAGAACCACTCATCGCTCCAGGCGATGGTGCGCCCCAGTTGCGTCGCGTGCGTGGTGAAGACGGTGGCGATGGGCAGGTGCGGGTGCTGCTTGTGCATCAGAGGCAGCGCCACGCCGCCGAGCCACTCGTGGAAGTGGGCGATCATCCGCCTCTCGCGCTGCCGCGCCCCGCCACCCCCACCACCCTCAATGG
>CAYMWG010000527.1:632-1551 GCA_964393765.1 uncultured Phycisphaeraceae bacterium | reverse complement strand
CAGCAAAGCAGCAAAGCAGCAAAGCAGCAAAGCAGCAAAGCAGCAAAGCAGCAAACAAAATGATCGCGGCTGATCCGATTACTCCATCTCCTTCTCCCCATTTGCTCATTTGTTGATTTGCTAATTTTCGGAGTCCTCCGATGACCACTTCTCCCGACAACCTTGATATCGCGACGCGCGACCGCGTGGACATGCTCGTGAGCCGCATCTCCGATGCCGAAGCCCGGCCCGAGGACTGGGGTGCGTTCAACGAACTGGCCGAGCGCCTCCCGTGGGCGTGGCGCGAACTGGCGCGGGCGCAGCGCGACCACGCGGCGATGTGCGTGGCCGTCGGCGTTGCCATCCAGACCGCCGATTCGGTGTTTCTCCCTTCACGGCTCGGCGGGCGCGCAGGCGCGTCGGGGGCCGAGGCCCGCACGCGTTTAGGGGCGTGGGCGGGGTGGGCCGTCGCGGCGTGCCTCGGGACCGCGTTCCTCGGAGTCATGCGTCCGCCCGCGCCCGGGAATCTGCCGGGCAACGCCGCGGGCGTGAACCTGGCGAACTGGACCCCCAACGACTATGTGCAGGGGTATGTGGAGAGCGGGGAGAAGACGGGCCTGGTGCTGGGCGAGGTGCCGCGAAGGCTGCTGCTCGAATCCCGGCCCTTGGAGCGGGGCGACGGGTTCGAGGTGGTGTACGTCCGGCAGTTCGTGGAGCGCGCGCAGGTGTCGGACCTGGTGCGGTTCACGACCAACGAGGCTGGGCGCGCGGTGCCCGTGCGACAAGTGATCCCCCAGACGCCCGGAAGCCCCGAGTAATTCTGGGTGGCACCGCTCTCCAGAGCGGTGCAAAGAACACTGGTCTGGAGACCAGTGCCACCAAGCCACACTGGTCTGGAGACCAGTGCCACCAAGCCACACTGGTCTGGAGACCAGTGCCA
>CAYMWG010000527.1:0-532 GCA_964393765.1 uncultured Phycisphaeraceae bacterium | reverse complement strand
CCACATGAATCGACGGAAACCGCGCGCACGCGCATCTGATTGTTCGTACGACGAGTCGTTTTCGGGGCGGCGTTCGACGGTTCGGGCGGTGTCAGCAGAAGGAGTATGAAACATGATGATGCATCTTGACAACGCGGCCCCCTTCGCCAGCACGCGCCGGATGTTGATTGGGATCGCCGCCGTAGCGGGCCTTGTCTGCGGGGCGAGTGGGGGGGGGGCGCTGGCACAAGGGCAACGGACCCGGCCGGCACCCTCTGCGCCGCCTGTCGCCGCGACGCCGCCGGTTGCGCCCACTCCACCCACGCCCCCGCCGGCGGCACCATCGCCGCTGGTGAAGCTTCTTTACGGCGCGGGTGCGGGGACGGGGGGGGCGGGCCGGCGACGTATGTTTTCAAGAGCAGCGACAACGGGCGCGAGATCGAGTTGCGCCTGCGGGACAACGAGGTGGTGTTGGCGAAGATCGACGGAGAGGAAGTGCCCGCCGACCGCGTCGAGCGCGATGGCGACACTGTCCGTTTCAAGGATGCGAAGG